>JBKKAI010000031.1:0-5350 GCA_046714815.1 Terriglobia bacterium
CAGGCTCCGAGAAGCGCCGACCGCTTTAAGTGAACGGTATTGGGGCTAGCCGGCGGCGGATTTGGAGAGCACCTCGCGGAGGCGGCGGCCGACGACGCGGTGCTCGCCCGGCTGCATCATCCAGACGCCCACGTCAACGCGCGGCGGCTTCGACTGGCTTTCGCTGCCGGGCCGCAACTCGATGCGCGGTGTGCCGTCGCGTAGCGCCTGCACCACTTCGCGGCTGGTCAATTTCACCTTGTCGGGGTCCCAGCGGATGGCCAGGTGCGGCACCTGGTTGGCGATCTCGGGGATGTACTGCTCCACCTCGACGCCGTTCACCTTGGCCACCTGCTCGGAGATGTACTTGGCGCGGCGCTCCCACTCCGCCCACTCGGCCTTGTGGTCGCGCTTGAGAAAGGCTTCGAGCGCGTACAGCAACCCCACGATCTCCTCTTTGCCGGCCTTGGCCAGGCGGCCCACCGAATCCGAGTGTGGGTTGCCGTTCAGATACGCCGCCTCGATCAGGTCCTTGCGGCCGAGCAGCAGCCCGGAGCACTGCGGCCCGCGCAGGCCCTTGCCGCCGCTGAAGGTCACCAGGTCGAACCCCATTTTCGTGTAAAGCTTCAGCCGCTCCGGCGGCGGCGTATCGGCGGCCGCATCGTTAAAAGTGGGGACGCCCAGCTTTTTGCCCAGGGCCACGAACTCTTCGGCGTGGATCTTGCCCTTCGGGTCATTGGCGTTGAAGAAGAGCATCATCGCGGTTTGCCGGCCGGCGGCGGCCAGCAATTCTTCGCGCGTCTCCACCTCGATCATCTTGATGCCGACGTTGCGGACGGCGTGGTCGTAGCCGTAGCGGTGCGATTTCTGGATGAGCACCTCGGTCTTCTGGAGGCCGGTGAGGTCCGGAATCTGGCGGATGGCCTTCTGGTCTTTGCCCGCGACGCAGGCCGCGGCGCCCAGCGTCAATGCGGCGGCCGCCCCGCTGGTGACCAGCGCCGCTTCGCATTCGAGCAACTGCGCGATCCGGGCGCCGACGGCGGCCTGCAACTCCGGCAGCGAGACGTGGGCCATCGCGGCCTGCTCCTGCGCCAGGATCGCTTCGCGCGGCTGAAGGCTGGCGCTGAGCGTTGTAAAGGTGCCGCCGGCGTTAATGAACGGGCGCACGCCCAGGTCCCGATAGACCTTGGGCACAAAGAAATTCGCGCCGTTGGCGGTGACCTTCGCCGCCGCGGCCCCCAGCGAATTGGGCATCACCGTGCCCAGAAACGAGGCCAGCCCCGCGCCCTTCAGGAACGCCCGGCGATTCCACTCCGATCTCCAACTCATGGCAAACCTCCTACGCGCATCATAGCACCGAAGATTCACCCAAGGAGATCACGAAAGTCATTCGGTGATAGTTCCGCATCTCGAAGAATCTTCCCGAGTAACGAACGATCTATGGACTTGTAATTCGGAACGGTTACCGCCTTGCGGCCGGGACCTACCAAGCGCATGTGACTACCACGTTGCCGTATGATTCGATAGCCTATCTTTCCGAGTGGTCACGGCCGGACAACAGCGGTAAGCCTGTCATTGCCCTAAACAAGGATGGTGTGAAGGCTCACTTCTTCCGGATGGTACGCCTCAAGGATCTCGCGAGACTGTTTCTCTTCAAGAATTAGGCCAATGACTTCTCTGATGTTTTTCAGCGCTTCGTCCATCGTAGCGCCCTGCGTATAGCACCCCTGAAAAAGCGGGCATTCGACCACATAAAAGCCGTCCCGCCCCTTCTCGACGACAAGAGGCAGAAGACGGCCCAACGGTTTTGAACGGGACCGAACTCGCCCCTTGCCATTTGTTCTCGTTAAGCTGTGGGTACGTTTCATCGAGCGGCGCCAATGAGGTCCCGGGACCATCTTAGCACCGAAGGACCGTCAGACGGCATGCGCCGCGCCAGCCGGTAACCGTTCCGCTCGCCTCCATCCCACATTTAACTGGAATGTAACTTGTATGGAATGGACCGTCTGGGCGCGCGTGTGTTAGATTCTTGGGACACAACTTCTTGGTGGAAGTGGAGAAAGGTCGGCATCTCATGAACAGCAGCAGCACAAACGGACTTGCGTCCATTATCGTCATCGCGGCCCTGGCCCTGCTCTTACCGGCAGGTTTGGCGGCCCAGTCGGAGATGGCCACGCTGACCGGCACAGTGTCGGACCGGACCGGCGCCGTCCTGGTGGGTGCGAAGTTGCGGGTGACCAACGAGGCCACCAACCAAACCACCGTCGCCGATGCGAACGAGAGCGGCCGGTATTTCATCCCCAGCCTGAAGCCGGGGGTGTATACCGTTTCCGCCTCGCACGCCGGGTTCAAGACGCTGGCGAACTCCGGCGTCACGCTGCAGGTGAACCAGACCGCGCGGCTCGACCTCACGCTCGACGTGGGCGAGGTGGCCGAGACGGTCACGGTATCGGCCGAAGCGCCCCTGCTGCAGTCGGAGACTTCCGGCCGCGGCGCGGTGATTGACGAGAAGAAGATGGTCGAGCTGCCGCTCAACGGCCGCGATTACAACCAGCTGGCAACGCTGTCGCCCGGAGTCTTATTGGCCACGCCGCGCCTGCAGAGCATCTGCTTCAAGGGCGCCTTCAACGTCAACGGCAACCGCGCCTTCCAGAACGCCTTCCTGCTCGACGGCGTGGACAACACTTCCTACTCGAACTCCTTCCGCGGCGGGAACACGCAGGTGGTTCAACCCTCGGTGGACGCGCTGCAGGAATTCAAGATCCAGACCAACGCCTACTCGGCGGAATTCGGGCGCAGCTCCGGCGCCCTGATCAACGCGGTGATCAAGTCGGGCTCCAACCGGCTGCACGGCACCGCCTACGAGTTCCACCGGAACCGGGCGTTCGACGCCACCAACTTCTTCGCCAACAAGTTGCGGGCGGACGAGCCGTTCCGCCTGCGGAACCAGTTTGGCTTCAACCTGGGCGGCCCGATCGTCAAGGACAAGTCGTTCCTGTTCGGAGACTACGAGGGGCTGCGGGACCGCGCCGGAACGGTGCGCCCTTCGTCCGTAGCCCAGCCGATCTGGCGGCAGGGCCAGTTCACCGTCCCCATCTCGAACCCGTTCAATCCCACCGATACCGGCCAGGATTTCCGGCAGCCGGCCACCTCCACCTGCAACGGCATCGGACCGAACCAGGGGTCCTGCTGGGTGATTCCGTCGAACCTGATTGACCCGGTGGGAAAAAGGGTCATGGACGTGAGCCCGAACCCCAACACCGGCGCGCCGGGGCTGATTGACAATAACTTCGTGAGTGTTCCGATCGAGCGCAACCGGACCGACCAGTTCGATGTTCGCTTCGACCACAACCTCACGCAGAACGTGACCTTCTTCTCCCGCTATTCCTTCTCCGACACCAACATCTTCAAGCCGGCGCCGCGGCCGGGCCTGGCCGAAGGGTCGTTCAACGACACATTTGGCTCGGCGCTGTGGCGCTCGCAGCAGATCGTCGGCGGGGCGACGTGGGTGGTTTCGCCGGCCGTGGTCACCGAGCTGCGCTTCGGCTACACGCGCGGCAACTTCTTTCAGACGCCGCCCAACTTCGGGTCGCCCTGTCCCGGCGAGCTGATCGGACTGGGAGGCGCTCCGACCGACGAAAGCATCTGCGGTGGTCTTCCGGTGATGAATTTTCCCGGCGGCAACCTGCGGAGACTGGGGCGGACCACGTCGGTTCCCCAATTCCAGACGCCGCGGTCGTGGAACATCCGCGACTCGGTGTCCTGGATCCGCGGTAACCACGCGCTGAAGTTCGGCGGCGAGCTTATCCACGTGCAGACCGGAATTCGGGATGTCAGCTCGCTGCTCGGCAATTTCGACTTCAGCGGGCGCTTCAGTGGGCAGAACGGCGACTACCAGGGCGGCGTCGCCGACCTGCTGCTGGGCTTCCCGACGCGCTACCGGCAGGATTCCAACACCGTGTTCAACCAGTGGCAGAAGATCTATTCCCTGTATGCGCAGGACGACTGGAGGGTAAATTCGAAGCTTACGCTGAACCTGGGTGTACGCTATGAGTTCTCGACTCCGCCGCGCGATCGCGACAACCAGATTGCGAACTTCAATTTCGCCACCGGCAGCTATGTCACGGCCAAGGACGGGAGCCTGTTCGACGAGGCTTTGATCCAGCCCGACTATAACAACTTCGCGCCGCGCATCGGCCTCGCCTGGTCGCCGCTCAACCGAACCGTGGTCCGCGCCGCCTACGGGATTTTTTACAATCACACCAACCGGCAGGGCCGCGAGGGCATGCTGGGCTTCAACCTGCCTTTCATCGTGCTGGGCGACTCCAACATCGGTGGCAGCAACAACCTGAAGGCGGCCAATGCCATCTTCCGCCTTCGCGACGGCATCCCGGCGGGCTTCGTGGACATTTCCCGTGTGAACCAGCGCACCGTTTCGCGCAAGGGCCAGGACATGGGCCAGCGCAACACTTACGTGCAGCAGTGGAGCTTCGGCGTCCAGCAGGAACTGGTCCGCAATCTCCTGGCGGAAATCTCTTATGTCGGCAACAAGGCCGCGAAGCTGGCCGCCTTCCGCAACCTGAACCAGCGCGCCGTAGTCTTCAACGCGGCCGGAGTCCCCAGCGCCGGCGCCTTCCCATTTGCGGGCGTGGGGCTCGAAGGCGACATCCAGTTTCTGGAAAACCTGGGCATTTCCAACTACCACTCGCTCCAGGGACGCCTGGAAAAGCGCTTCTCGAACGGCCTTTCCGGCCTGGTCTCTTACACCTGGGGCAAGGCGCTGACCAACTCGGTGGATCATCTCTCGACCAGCGGCGCGGGCAACGGCGTGGACGTGGGGGCATCTCGCGAACCTCAGAACCCCTTGAATCGCAGCGCCGAGTACGGCCCCGCGGAGTTCGACGTCACGCAGCGTTTCGTGACCTCGGCGGTCTGGGAGGTTCCCTTTGGTAAAGGCCGGCGCTTTGGCTCCAATGCCGGCCGCGGCCTGGACCTGCTGCTGGGCGGCTGGGAGTTCTCTCCCATCATCTCGGCGCAGACGGGA
The DNA here is from genome assembly GCA_046714815.1 of Terriglobia bacterium. Lineage (GTDB taxonomy): Bacteria > Acidobacteriota > Terriglobia > JAJPHL01 > JAPKYU01 > JBKKAI01. Next base: position 5,024 of record JBKKAI010000031.1, read on the forward strand.
CTGGCGCTCACCATCACCCAGAGCCAATTGCTGAACATCGGCGGCGAGCGCAAGAACCGGCCCAACCGCCTCGGCGACGGCAACTTGCCGTCCGGCCAGCGGCACGTGGACCGCTGGTTCGATACCGCGGCGTTCAAGATCCTTCAGACCACCCCGGGCCTCGACGGTTTCGTACCCAACCAGGCCTTCGGCAACTCGGGAGTCGGCATCGTTCGCGGGCCGCGGCTGGTCAACCTGGACTTCAATCTCAGCAAGAACTTCCCGGTGCGGGAAGGACACTCGCTCCAGTTCCGCGCCGAGTTCTTCAACGCCTTCAACCACACGAAT
>JBKKAI010000032.1:0-2794 GCA_046714815.1 Terriglobia bacterium
AGCGCTTCGGTTTTAAGGCCCACGTACTAGAACCTCCTAATTCCAAACCTGCATTCAGTTACCGCCCTAGCTTCAACGGCCGCGGTGTTGGGGAAAACCATGGTCTCACAGGATGGACATCGGCCCATCCCGACTTTTCCTCCGCAATTGCTTGATGCCGCAGCTCTTAGAACGGTGAGCGCTCCAGCAGCCCTCCGGCTGCGCTCTGATAGGGACGAGGTGTCCAGAACAAGAAATGAGAAGAGAGTACCAGTGGCCATGAACTTCTGGTCTATTGAGACGTTCCCGTTCAGGGAATAACTTGGGTTTCATGGTCAGCGATAAGAAGCGCCGCCGCCGCCGCTATGATCTGGAGTTGGCGGCCACCGTCGTCAAGGTCGGACGGGAGAAAAAGCAAACGGCGGTACACACACGGAATATCAGCTCCACGGGGATTTTTATCGAATTCGATCAGGAGCTGGAAGCGGGAACCATCATTGAAGTTGAAGTGGATCTGCCGCGCGAAGTCACTCCTGAAGGGCCGCTGCGTCTCCGCTGCATGGGCCAGGTGGTCAGAGTGGACAGGGGCGATACAACCGGGGTCGCCGTTGCGATCAAGCGCTATGAATTCCTGCGCCCGCCTGAACAGTAGCGCCGGCATTCCTGCCTGTGCCGCTCGAACCAGGGCACAGGCAACAATGCCTGTGTTACGTATCCCGGAGCAGGGCCGCGCCGCGAAACAGCAGATAGAGCGCGCCCATCTGGACGACGTGGTACAGGTCGTTGTGGTTGAAGTGCCGGTGGAGCGCGAAGCGGCTGAGCTGGATGCCGGCGGCGGCATAAGAGACCAGAACGCCGGCGATGAGCCATCCGGCCCCGGGCGCGCCGCGCTGCCGGGCGGCCACGATTTCCAGAACCAGCACCAGCGCCATCGCCGGCCCGTAGTAGTAGATGACGTAACGGAACTCGTCGTGCGTGATCATCCACACCGCGTAGGCTACGAAGTGCGCCACGGCCAGGGCCAGCAGCCAGGTCCGCAGCGGGCGAGGAACCGCGGCATAGATGGTTCCGGAAAGCATCGCCAGGCTGGCCAGTCCCAGCGAGTAGACGGTGCCCTTCCAGAGCGCGGCGCGCGCCGCTTCGCCCAGGTGTGGCGTGATGCCCAGTGTGAAGCCATGATAGGTGCCGCCGAACAGCGCGGCCGCGGCCATGGCTGCCAGCGCCACTCCCCAGAGCCACACCGAGGTCTGCTGCTCGAGGGCGGCGGCCCGAAACAGCCGCAGCGCAAAATACGCGCCCAGTCCCGCCAGCATGTAGTCGGTGAGCAGCGTAACCGGCTCGCTTACGGACACGATCAGCAGATCCCCTCGAACATCTTGCGATAATGACGGTACCAGTCGCTCTGAAAGCGCTCATCGGGGTCGTATTTCTTTTTCAGCCGCAGGAAGTCGCGGAACTGCGGATAGCAGGCCTCCACCTGGTCGCGCCGCGCGTACTTGTGGTAGGTGAGGTAGTAACTGCCGCCGCGCCGGATGGCCATGTCAATCAGGCGGCGAAAAGCTTCGGCGGAATGCTCCTGGCCGGCCGGCGTATGTACGGTGTGGAGGTTGAAGATGGTGCAGGCATAGGGTTGCCGCGCCCAGGCCAGGAACGATTCATCGTCGCGCTCGATCAGCCGGACGGTGCCGTAGATCACCTCGACCCGGTGCTTGCGGAAATCCGCGCGCGCCTCTTCCAGGAAATCGGCAAGCTGAGGGCGCGGCACGTAGATTTCGGTGATGATCTCGGTGGCCGGATCGCGAGCGCCGCTCTGCTTGTCTATCGCGCGGTGATAGTTGTCCGGGTAAACGCTGAGCTGGTGGGTGTCCGACCAGTAGATCTGACCCGCGGTGGACAGGTAGTACTCCGAGTAGCGGCGGAAGACCTCGGACTTGTCGGCATGGGCCAGGTAGAGCAGGCGGATCCAGTCGTCTTCGGCCAGCTCCTGCTGCCGCTCGGGGACGGGCGTCGAGTCCGGGACGGGGCGGTAGCAGGAAAAAACGCCGCGCCGCAGGAAGTCAGGTGACTGGGCGTCAATGGCGAACTGAAAATCGCCGTAGAGAAAGCCCTGCGCGATGCGCTTGTCGAACGCGGGCATCAGGTCGCCGGCGCTGATCAGCTCGACGACGCGCTCGAGCTTGCGGCGCGGCACGAGGCGCAGCGTCACCGTGGCCACCGGCCCGAACAGGCCGTAGCCGCCGTTGACCAGGCGGAAGAGTTCGGCGTTGCGCTCCCGATCGCAGCGCACCAGCCTGCCGCCCGCGTCCACCAGCGTCAGCGATTCCACGTCGGCGACGAACGGCTTCATGCGCAGGCCGCGGCTGTGGATGTTGGCGGCGACGCCGCCACCGATGCTCAGGCGGTCGGCGCCAGTCTGCTTCTGGGCGATGCCCCATTGGCGCGCGCGGCCGCGCTGCGTCTCGACCAGGAAGCGGATCAGCGCCGGCCACTGGATGCCGGACTCGACCTCGACCCTGCCGCGGACCGTATCCAGGTGGAGGACGCGCGCCAGCGGACGGGTGTCCACCAGCCGCGCCCCGGCTGCGAACTGCTGCCCGCCCATGGCGTGGCGGCCGCCTGCGATACAGATGGATTTGCCGGCGCGGCGGCTCTCAATGACAACGCGGCGCAGCGCCTCCACCGAGTCCACCGGCAGAACTCGTTCGACCACGGTCGGGTTGAGCTGGGAATGGATGTCGTTGACGGTGGTGGCATCGCTCAGCGGCGCCGCGCTCGCGGCGCCTTCGGGGCGGGCGCCTTCGGGGCGGACCATGGC
>JBKKAI010000033.1:0-9264 GCA_046714815.1 Terriglobia bacterium
ATGTCCGGCTACAGGAGCCTGCGCGCCGTCGGGCAAAGGTATCGGGTGGTGTACCGGATTGTCAGGAACACGATTCAGGTGATCCTCCTTGCGACTGGAATTCGCAGGCCAGGCAGTCGCCAGGACATTTACGAGTTAGCCAGGAGATGGATCCGCCTCGGACTCATCGGATGAATGCAGATGACTCGAGGAGGGACAACCGGCCGAGCCGGCGGCATGTACACTATTGCCCATGCCTGTGATGATTACGGACGTTGTGGCGCGGGATATTCGCTTTCCGACGTCGCGGGAGCTGGTGGGCTCCGATGCGATGAACCCCGACCCGGACTATTCGGCGGCCTACGTGGTGCTGAAGACCGACATCCCCGGCGGGCCGGAGGGCCACGGCCTCACCTTCACCATCGGGCGAGGCAACGAGGGTTGCGTTGCGGCGATCCGGGCGCTGAAGCCGCTGGTCATCGGCAAGACGCTCGAGTCATTCACAGCCAATATGGGCGCTTTCTGGCGGATGATCACCGGCGACAGCCAGCTTCGCTGGATCGGCCCGGAGAAGGGCGCGATTCACCTGGCGACGGCCGCGGTGGTCAACGCCGTCTGGGACCTGTACGCGAAGGTCGAAGGCAAACCGCTCTGGAAGTTGTTGGCCGACATGGCGCCGGAGCAGGTCGTCGCCTGCGTTGATTTTCGTTACATTACCGACGCGCTTACACCGGACGATGCGCTCGGGATCCTGCGGCGCAACCAGGCGACGCGCGGCGCCCGCGAGGCCGAGATGCTCCGCGACGGCTTCCCTGCCTACACGACCTCGGCCGGCTGGCTGGGCTTCAGCGACGAGCAGTTGCGCCGGTTGTGCCGCGAGGCCATCGCCGGGGGCTGGTCGCACTTCAAGATCAAGGTGGGCGTGGACGTGGAGGACGACATCCGCCGTTGCACGATCATCCGCGAAGAGATCGGCTGGGAGCGCCGGCTGATGATGGACGCCAACCAGCGCTGGGACGTGGGCGAAGCCATCGCACACATGCAGCGGCTGGCGAAGTTCGATCCCTGGTGGATCGAGGAGCCCACCAGCCCCGACGATGTACTCGGCCACGCCGCCATCGCCAAGGCGCTGGCGCCGATCGGGGTAGCCACCGGCGAGCATTGCCAGAACCGGGTGATGTTCAAGCAATTGCTGCAGGCGAACGCCATCCGCTTCTGCCAGATTGACAGTTGCCGGCTGGGCGGCGTCAACGAGGTGCTGGCCGTGCTGCTGATGGCGGCGAAGTTCGGCGTCCCGGTCTGCCCGCACGCCGGCGGCGTCGGCCTCTGCGAATACGTGCAGCACCTTTCTCTGTTCGATTACATTGCGGTGGGCGCGTCGCTCGAGAACCGTCTGCTCGAATACGTGGACCATCTTCACGAGCATTTCTTCGATCCGGTCACGATGAAAAACGGCCGCTACATGCCGCCGGCCCGGCCCGGCTACAGCATCACCATGCGCCCCGAATCGCTCGACGAGTACGAGTTTCCGCGCGGCCGCGCCTGGGCGCGTTCCGGCGGTTAAGGCTTTACAAAAAACTCCGCGCCTTGTGGCTCCCGCTCGCTGTAGGCCACCGTCAGTTCCAGGGCGATCCACCGGGGCCAACTCTTTTCCGGGCGTAGCCGCCAGCCGATGAGTTCGCCCGGACGCCCGGCGTCACCGGGTTCCGGGGGCGCCTTGATGGAGGCCACTTCCGTCAGAAGTGTGCGCTTCTTCCGCGGATCGAATAGCGTGAGGACCAGATACGCTTGTGCCGGCACCCGGCAGAACACCTGCAGAAGCCGGGAGCGATCCACGCGGACCCTGGGCAATGTGAGAGTGTACTTCCTCGTGGAGTCGGGATCCTCTTTGGCGCCTTCCGCGATCCAGCGGCGGATGGTCTTAATCTGCTCGGGGCTGAGTGGGGCGCCGCCCAACGGCATCCGGTGCGGTTCGCCTCTGCGTCCTTCGATGAAGTGGACAAGCAGGCTGTTGTCCGGATCGCCCGGAAGAATGACCCTCCCCAGATTGCCGCCGGCCATCAGCTCGGCATGTCGCCGAGTGCTGAAGCGGCCGGCGGCGCCGTGGCAACTGTTGCAGTGAAGGGCGAATATCGGCGCGACTTCCCGGCTGTAGCTCGCGGGCCGGCTGTAACTCGCCGGCGGCAAGGTATCCTGGGCGAAGAACATGCTGCGGCTCAGAAGTAAAGCTTCAACGCCAGCTGGACCTGACGCGACGTCCGCTGGTAGATCGGAGGATTGCCGGCGCTGGTGATCCTCCCGACCCCGCTGAAGCCGATCCTCACGTCGGGATTGTTGAACTGCGGCGTGTTAAACGCGTTGAACGCTTCGACGCGGAACTGCAGCCGGCGATCTCCCTTTTCGCTCAGACGGAAGTCCTTGAACAGCGACAGATCGAGTTGCTTGGTTCCGGGCCCCCTGAGGATATTGCGGCCAGAGTTGCCGAAAATGTACTGGCCCGGCGCAGCGAACGCCGAGGCGTCGAACCACCGATTGATCGAGCGCTCGCTCGCCGACAGCTCGCCGGAACGGAGCCGGTTGGGGAACTGGCTGCCTCCGCCGGTGTTTAACGTGCTGGTCTGCATGGTCACGGTGAACGGCAGGCCGCTCTGGAGGGTAGCGATGCTGTTCATCTGCCACCCGCCGGCGATCCACTCGATGGGGCCGGGAGCGTTCGCGAGAAAGCGCCTGCGGCGGCCGAACGGCAGCTCCCAGGATCCGGACAGCGAGAGCTTGTGGCGAACGTCGAAAGTCGAGCTGCCCCGCTGGGCACGCAGATTGTAGTGATTCTGGATAGGGCTGCCGCTGGACTCGCCGCTCGAGTTGTCAATGCTGTGCGCCCAGGTCCATGCGCCCGAGAACCTGGCGCTCCCCATGCGGCGCTCGAAGGTGGTCTGCAGCGACTGATACGATGAGTTGGCCCAAGGCGCCACACCGATGGCGTCACTGAGGCGCGGATAGGGCCGGCGGCTCGCCACTGCGCCGGGTCCCGGGATGGGCTGGTTGATGTTGAGCCCCACAAGGTCCACGTAGGTCCCCTTGCCGCCCACATACGCCACCGACAACACCATGCTGCCCGGGAGCTCGCGCTGCACGTTCAGGTTCCATTCATACATCGTCGAGATGTTGCTGTCGCGCGGCCAATAGTAGAAGGCGGTGCCCGCGATGGGCCACAACTCCGGACGCTCCCGGGGAAAGCCCGCGGAGATGGGCAGCGCGCCGGCCCAGTCGTTGGCGTTGTTGCTGGTGATCAGCGTGCCGCTGAACGGCGCGTTCTTGGCCAGCGAGTTGCCCGAAGTGACGGTCTTAAAGCTGTAAAAGATGCCGCCGCCGCCCCGGATTACGGTCTTCGGCGTGAGTGAATAAGCGAAGCCGAAGCGCGGCCCCAGGTTTTTGGGCCGGTTGTCGAGCACCGAATCGCCGTCGAACGGCGGATTGCCGACGACAATCAGGTCGCCGCCGTTGGCCGGTACGAAGCCGGACAGCCGATTGTGGCGCTCCTTCCAGGGAGTCACCGAGTCATTCCGAAGGCCCATGTTGAGCGTCAGCTTGGAGTTCAGCCGCCAGTTGTCCTGCACGTACCAACTGATGTGGTAGCGCTTCAGGCTGAAGAACCTGGTGACGTCCAGCCGGGAAGTGATGGGCCGGCCGAACAGGAAGTCGGCCAGGCCGAAGTTCGTGTAGATGCCGGTGAAATCGAAGCGGCCCGCAGGTGAGCCGGGGGAGTGGAAGGCGAAGCGCCGCGACATGATGTCGAACCCGAACTTTAACTCGTGGCGGTCTCGCACCCAGCTAAACGCCTGATCCAGCTCCCAGTTGTTGTTGACTTTCTGCAGGCTGCCGGCGCCGTCGCCGAGGCCGGTCATGCCGGAGATGATAGTGGTACTGAGACCGCCGGCCGCTCCGCCGCCGTTGGCGTTGGGGATGCCCAGCTCCTCGGCGAAGGTGAGCCGATTGCTGAGGGCGTCGTAAATCCCTTGAAACATGCGGGAGTAGCCCAGGCGCGCTTCGTAGTATTTGGTGGCGGAGATGGTTCGCCCGTAACCGAGCACCGCCTGCCTGCTGGGGACGACTACGCGGCCCGGGCGGCCGGGTCCGGCGCCGACCGCAGGCTCGGGCAGGCTGCCCGGATTGTAGGTATCGGGGTCCTCGTAGCTGAAGCGTCCGAAGACCGTGGAGCGTTCGGTGCGGTAGTCCACCCGGACATTGAATTGGTCCACGCGGTTGGTCTGCACAGGATTGTAGAGGAAGTTGTTGATCAGACCCGGCAGATTCGGGCGCGGGTAAAGTGCTACCATGCGCGCCGAAGTGGGATCGATGGCCGAAGCGGGCATCACGTTATTGGGCAGCGGCGCGCGGGTGCGAGGGTCGTTGACCACGGTGCGCGGCAGAAGCGCTGAAAAGTCGCCGGTGCGGAAGGCGTCAATGGGCACGCTGCTGAGAAACGTCTGGGCCTGGCGGACGCGCTTGCCTTCGTAATCGCCGAAGAAGAAAAGCTTGTTCCTGCCATTGAACAGACGCGGGATCACCACCGGCCCCCCGAGGTTGAAGCCGAACTGGTTCAGCTTGAAGGGCGGGATGGGGTTGATCGGGGAGTCGAAAAAGTTCTTCGCGTCGAGCACGGAATTGCGGAGGAATTCGTAGGCCACTCCGTGCAGCTCGTTGGTCCCGGATTTGTAAGTGACGTTGATGATGCCCTGGCCCCCGCCGTAGGAAGCCGGCGCGGAGCTGGTCTGAACCTTGAACTCATAGATCGAATCCACCGGCGGAAAGAAGATGAGAACGCCGGCGTCAGTATCCATGCTGTTGATGCCGTCAATAATGTAAACGACGTCCTCGACCGGCGCGCCGTTGATGACGGCCCCGTTCGTGCCGCGCCCGCTGGTATAGCCGAGCAGTCCCGAAGCTCCTCCCACCCCGGTGAGAACGCCGGGGGCGAGCTGCAGCAGTTGGGTGAAGTTGCGGGTGTTCAATGGCAGGTCCTCGATCTCCTTCGAGGTACGAAGCTTGCTGATTTCCGAGGAGGCGGTTTCGATGACGCCGACCGAACCGCTCACGGTGACTTTCTCGGTGACGGCGCCGAGATCGAGCGTGAAGTCCGCCTGAAGCCGCTGGCCGACCGCCAGGTTGACCTCCGCGGTTTGCTCGCGGAATCCCTGTTGCCGGACGGTGACGGCATAGCGGCCCGGCGGCAGCGGCAGCGAGTTGTATTCTCCGGAGGCCGAGGTAATCACGTCGCGCTTCACGTTGGTCGCCAGGCTGCGGATTTCGACCGTGGCCCCGGGCACAGGCGCCTTCGATGGATCGGCGACTACACCAACGATTGCCCCCAACTCAAACTGGCCTCGGCCGGGGGCGGCGAGCGCCAGGAGAACCGTCACTGCCAGAGCGATGCGTCTCATCACAAGACCTCCAGAATTTGACCGATAGTATGAGGCATCCGCCCCCCAGGGACAAGGAGGGAGCAAGGGCCGGGCCTCCACGCTGCAGGCCGGCGAACGCCTGAATGCCTCCACCAGGCGCGGCGGCGTTCGACCCAAGCACGGATCGGAGATTGCCCTGTTTCCCTGGCGACGGATTCCGAAACTGCTGAGGCCGGGCGAGGAGGTATCGGGGACGGGAGAGCGACGTCACCTGGGCCTTATTCCGCTGCCCGCTTACAGCGTGTGGTTAGGTGACCCCACGACGATGGCCGCGGTGCGCATCGCAACTCCGCGGTCTCATTTGAGCGCGCCTGACGATTTGGCGTTCAGCCGCGAGCCGCGCGCTGCTGCATCGCCCGCGTCTTGCGGCGTCGCGCTCCGCTCGCCGGCTGCGTCACCTTGTTCGGCAGCCGCACGACTTTGGTGATGCTCAGGACCGCACGCAAGGCCTGATTGACGGCGGCGTCTGTCGGGAAGGCCTCGGCCATCTCGGGATCAAGGAGCACGAGGTTGGTCCCCGCGCGATACTGCGTGACGTACTTGCCCCGAACGCCTCCCTTCATCGACGCGAAGTCGTACTCCGGGCGCATGTCGTTCGCGGACTTGCGATTAACCTTCTTCATAGAACCTTCGTTCGTGACCTGTTGCTCGTCTGGCGCTGATGATCCGGGCCGTGTCGCCTTCCTCGGTGTGCGCCACCACCAGGATGCGGCCGCGGCTGGACAAGCCAACGGTTAGCAACCGAGGATCGAGGCCGGAATGGTCGGTGTCGGGAAACGTGGTTGAGAGCGTGTCGTTCAGCACAGTGGCGGCTTTCCTCGAATCCCATTTGAAACCACGCCAGTATATACGCTCCTGCCAGGAGCGGTGTCTGCGCGGCTCGCTGGCTGCAGCGGCGGGTTAGCCGGCCTTGTGCGCGACAACCTTACGCGTAACGCTCGACAAACTCTTGAACCATGTCCAGAGCGTATGCATCGAACACGACAACATTACGACTACCTTCACTTCTATGTCGCACACCCGGGGCGAGGAGGTATCGGGGACGGGAGAGCGCCATGCTAGAATGCCGCCCATGACGCCAAAGACGAGAATGACGCGCCTCACTGCTTTGTTCGCCACAATGGTTCTGCTGCCGGCCCTGGCCGTCGCCGCCCGGACCGCCCCGGCCGCGAAGAAACGGGGCAAGACCGTCAACGGATTGGAGCGGCTGCTCTATGTCACCGACAAGAGCGGCATCAGCATTTACGACATCAACGACGGGCACAAACTGCTGCGGAAGATCGAGCTGCCGGATACCGCCGCCTACAAGGGAATCTCCGCCAGCCCGCAACTCGGCAAGCTCTACGTGACTTCCAACCTGAAGGACGAGCTGGTGTGCGTGGACCTGGCGGCCGAGACGATCACCTGGCGGCGCAAGTACGGCGCGTATGCCGACAGCCAGGCAATCACTCCCGACGGCAAGACGCTCTACGTGCCTTTTCGCGACGAGGAGAGTTGGTGGGTGATTGACGCGGCCAGCGGAGAGGTGAAAGCGAAGATCCCCGTGGGCCGGGGCAAGAACTACGACGACCATCCCATCGGCAGCATCGGGCCGCACAACACCTGGATGAATCCGGCAGGCACGCGCGTATACCTCGAAGTTCTCACACTGCCGTATGTCTACGTCGCCAGCACGGCGACGAATCAGATCATCGGCAAAGTGGGGCCGTTCAGCAAAGGCGTCCGGCCGTTCACAGTGACCGACGATGAGAAGTACGTCTTTGCGAACGTGGATTGGCTGCTGGGCTTCGAAGTGGGCGAAGTGCGCGACGGCGAGAAGTGGGGCGGGAAGATGATCCATCGGGTCGAGGCGCGCACTCCGGCGAAGCGGCTCGAACAGCTACCCAACCCGCCGGCGCGCAAGCCCCACAGCACGCCGAGCCACGGCATCAACATCCGGCCCGACCAGAAGGAGGTGTGGGTGGTGGACGGCGTCTACGGCTACGTCTATGCCTACGACGTAACCGTCATGCCGCCGAAGCACGTTGCCGACGTGGCGCTGTTCAAAGACCCCGAGGAGAAGCCCAAGCCGGGGTGGATCTCCTTCAGCCTCGACGGCCGATACGCTTATCCGGACGGCGGAGCGGTCATTGACGCGAAGACCAAGAAGGTCGTGGCCCGGATTCCCACCAGCGAAAAACTGATCGAGATTGATTTTCGTGACGGGAAACCCGTCCGGGCCGGCCACCGCTGACATCCCGAGCGAAGCGAGGGACATGGGGAGCGCGTTCTTTCATCGCCTTTTCGCGCTGGTTTTGCTCTGTGCCGCGGCGGCGGGCGCGCAGCCGCGGATCACCACGCCCCAAGAGGAGTTCGGCTTCAACTTCGGCGACGATTATCAGCTCGCGACCTACAAACAGCTTGCCGGCTACTGGCACAAGCTGAATCGCGAATCCGATCGGGTCGTGGTGCAGGAGATTGGCAAGACCTCGGAGGGGCGCCCGCACCTGATGGCGATCGTGACCTCGCCCGAAAACCACCGGAACCTGGCGCGGTACAAAGAAATTTCGCGGCGGCTCGCGCAGGCCGAGGGACTGACCGATGAGGCGGCCCACGCGCTGGCGAAGGAAGGCCGGGCCGTGGTCTGGATTGACGGCGGCCTGCACGCCAGCGAGGTGCTCGGTGCGCAGCAGCTCGGCGAGATGGTCTACCAGATGGCGAGCCGCACGGACGAAGAGACAATGCGCATTCTGAACGACACCGTCATTCTCTTCGTACACGCCAACCCGGACGGCCACGATCTGGTCGCCGAGTGGTACATGCGCAACCCGGTTCCGGAGAAGCGGAGCCCCGCCGGCCTGCCGCGGCTGTATCACCACTACATCGGGCACGACAACAACCGCGACTTCTTCGCCTCGACCCAGAAGGAGACCGAGAACATCAACCGCGTCCTTTACCACGAGTGGTTCCCGCAGATCCTCTATAACCACCACCAGAGCGGCCCGGCCGGGACGGTGTTCTGGTCGCCGCCGTTCCGCGATCCGTTCAATTACAACCAGGATCCGCTGCTGGTGCTCGGGCTGCAGCAGCTCGGGCTGGCGCTGCACGCGCGCATGGCGGCCGAGGGGAAGCCCGGCGCGGCGATGCGCTCAGCCGGACCGTACGACGGGTGGTGGAACGGCGGCATCCGCAACACGGCCACGTTCCACAACATCATCGCGATCCTCACCGAGATGATCGGCAGCCCGACGCCCATGCGGATCCCGCTGGTCATCGAACGCCAACTTCCAACCAGCGACTTGCCCTTCCCGATCGAGCCGCAGCAGTGGCGCTTCCGGCAGTCGGTGGACTATTCGATCACCAACAACCGGGCGGCGCTCGACTTCGCGTCCCGCTGGCGCGAGACGCTGCTGTTCAACATCTACCGGATGGGCAGGAACTCGATCGAGCGCGGCAACCGCGACCACTGGACGCCCGCGCCGCACCGCTACGCGGCTGTCGCGGCCAAGATGGGAGTGGCGATGGGCGTGGCGGCAAATGTTGCCGGCCCGGCGCGAGGCGCGCGCGGCGGCACGGGCGCCGCTGACCCCGAGCGCGATTTCGCCGTGTGGGCCGAGCTGCGCAAACCGGAGTTCCGCGATCCGCGGGGGTTCATCATTCCGTCGAACCAGGCGGATTTCCCCACGGCCATCAAGTTCATCAACGCGCTGCGCGAAACGGGCATCACCGTACATCGCGCCACGCGCGATTTCGAGGTCTACGGCAAGAAATATCCGGCCGGCTCGTTCGCCGTTCTGGCGGCGCAGCCGTTCCGTCCACACGTGATGGACATGTTCGAGCCGCA
>JBKKAI010000034.1:0-4175 GCA_046714815.1 Terriglobia bacterium
CGTGGCGGGTGCACCGCCACGTTGCCGGCCGAGGGTTGGGCCGAGATCCTTACTTCCAGGCAGGATTTGGCGGCGGGCAGCATTTTCAGCGGGTTGAGCATGCCCTGAGGATTGAAGACGGCTTTGATCCGCCGCATCATGTCCAGGTCACTCTCGCTGAACAGCGCGGGCATCAGATCACGTTTTTCCAGGCCCACGCCGTGCTCGCCGGTAATCGAACCACCCACGCTGATGCAATAGTTCAGGATCTCCGTACCCGCCTCGATCACCTTCTCGTACTCCCCGGGACGGCGCGCGTCGAACAGGATGAGTGGGTGAAGATTTCCGTCGCCGGCGTGAAAGATATTGCAGATCGTCAAACCCAGGCGCCGGCCGGCGTCCTGGATGATGCGCATCGCTTCGGGCAGTTTCGTGCGCGGCACGACGCCGTCCTGGACGTAGAAGTGGGTGGCGATTCGGCCGATCGCTCCAAATGCATTCTTGCGGCCCATCCAGAGCAGTTCGCGCTCGCGGGGGGAGCGCGCCACCCGGACTTCCCGCGCGCCACTCATCGCGCAAACTTCGGCCACCTGTTCGGCCTGGTACTCGACCTGCTCCTTCAGTCCTTCGAGCTCGATCAACAGCACAGCTCCTGCGTCGAGAGGATACCCGGCATGGCAGAAATCCTCGATCACCTGGAGCGTGTATCCGTCGAGCATTTCGAGCGCCGCCGGGGTGATGGTTCGCGCGGTGATATCGGCGACGGCGCGGCTGGCGTCGTCCACGGAATGGAAGACTCCCAACAGCGTTTTTACGGCCTCCGGCGCCCGCATTATCCGGACCACCACCTGCGTCACGATGCCGAGCGTGCCCTCCGAACCGACGAGCAAGCCGGTGAGGTCGAAGCCGGTTGTCTCCGGCGCCCTGCCGCCGGTGTGGATGACGCTGCCGTCGGGGAGCACCACCTCCAGGCCCAGGACGTGATTGGTGGTGACGCCGTAGGCCAGAGTGTGCGGCCCGCCGGCGTTTTCTGCAACATTGCCGCCGATCGTGCATGCTTTCTGACTGGACGGATCGGGCGCGTAGAAGAAGCCGGACGGGGCTACGGCCGCCGTGATGTCGGCATTAACCACTCCCGGCTGGACCACGGCCTGGAAATTCTCCAGGTCCAGTTCCAGGATACGGTTCATCCGGGAGAACCCAACGACGATGCCGCCGGTGATGGGAATGGCGCCACCACTGAGGCCGGTGCCGGCGCCGCGAGGCAACAGCGAAACACCGGCCCGCGCCGCAATCTTCACGATTTCCACAACTTCCTGCGTGGAAGAGGGGAACACAACGGCCTGCGGCGTGGACCTGGTGACCCCACCGTCGTATTCGTAGAGCATCAGGTCTTCCGGTTCGTGCAAGACCGAGCGCTTGCCCAAAATGCCCTCGAGCTCCGCCACCAGCGACATAGCGCGCCATTGTATCATCCGTCATAACCTGGCCTCAGGGCGCAAGGCCGCGAAAAAAAGTTTGTGCTTGGTTTGAATCAAGTGTAGGGTAGATTTTGTGGCGTTTTTCCGGCCGGAAAGGGCTGAGGACGGGCACGGCTGGCTCTTCTCGAACGCCTATCAACTTTTGACGGCTCCGGTAGTCGGGTCCCGGATTGGCGCTTTCCAGACCGGGGTCGTGAAACAAGCAGAAACCACAGGGAGAAAATGACGACTGGAAGCTTGGAGCTGCGAGGCCGCCGTTCGCAACTGTTGACGACCCGGCTGACGAAGCGAGTTTACGATCTGACCGCCCCGTTTTATCCGCTCTCGACTCTGGTGTTTCACAGCCGTGCCCATCGCCGGCTGATGGCCCTGGCCGGTCCGATCGAAGGACAGAAAGTACTCGAGGTGGCGATCGGCTCGGGAGAACTATTTGAAGCCCTGCTTCGAAAGAATCGGGGCGGTTTGACCGCCGGCGTGGACCTCTCGCCCGGAATGGTGTCGGTGGTGCGGAAGCGGGTCGAAGGGAACAATGGCCGGCCATCCCTGAACGGCAACGACCATTCCCGCGGCCGATTCTTCCTGCAGGCCGTGGATGCGCGCCAGATGCCCTTCTCGGACGGCATGTTCGATTCCCTGTTCAATTGCTACTTGTTCGAATTGCTGCCCCCGGCCGACATTGAACGGGTCGTCCGCGAGTTTCACCGGGTCCTGCGGCCGGGAGGGAAACTTCATCTGGTGAGTATCGGCGTGAACAGCTGGGCGTTTAACTTCATCTACGGCTGGCTTGGGTACGCGGTCCCCTCATTCTGGGGCCGCCAGGTGGCGCGCGAGATCCCGCGGATTATCGAGCAGGGTGGCTTTCGGGTACGCCACAGCGAAGTCGTCTCGCAGACGATGTACCCCTCACTGATCACTATCGCCGAACGATAGCCGATGCAGGTGGGGACTCGCCGCACGATCCAGGTTTTTCTGGCCGCGGCGCTGGCGTTGGCAGGCGCGCGAACGGCCTGGATTCTCTACCAGCGCCAGGAACCGCTGGTTCGTCCCGCGAAAACGGCCCTGCCGGCAACGAAACTCCATCCCGATCTTCTGGTGCATCTGCCGCGCGCCTATCTGACCGATTTCAGCAGCGCAGAGCGAATGAAAGGCTCCACCGTCTGGGTTCGCGACGGCCACCGCTACCCGCATTTTCCCTTCGACGAGCGCACGCGCCGGACGCGGGAAATCAAGGACCCACCGCTGCTGCCTCCGATCCAACCGATCCGGATCATCGCCGTCACGCGAGAGACTTTCCCGGGAGGCGCCGACGAAGTCAACTTTGTGTTTGATCTGCCGGCCGCCTCACAGAGGCTTCGCTCCGTGACGATCGGCCACTGCGGCCGCAACCCACCCTCTTGCCGCTTCTACGTGAATGACATGTTCTTTCTGAAAGACCCGCGTGAGATGTACTCCCACTGGACACAGGAGACCTGGCAAGCCATCGAGCGGCGGCAGGCAAAGCCAGGCATGAGCGAGACCCATGTCTCTTTCTCAATGGGCTACGGCCGTCTCCCGTCCAAGGAAACAGCCGAAGCCGAGGGAGGCCGCGTGGTCGAGTTTCGACCGCCCGGACAGCCGGCGCAAACAGTGACCTTCGGCGCCGACGGCAATGCGAAGCGCGTCGAGAACGCGCCGTAGCGGGTTGGCGATTTGCCGGCGGGCGCCGTAGCGCGCTGCCGATTCGCCGGCGGCCGGCCTGATACAATAAAACTTCTCATGCCGCAATTTTTTCTCGGAGTGGATGGTGGTCAGTCGTCTACGGTGGCGCTGATCGGCGACGAGCGGGGAGTTGTGCTCGGCTACGGCGCCGGTGGGCCTTCCAACCACGTCCAGGGTCCTGGCGGCAAGGAGAAGCTCCGGAAAGCGGTAACGCTCTCCGTGTCGGCGGCATGGAACAACTCACCCTATGCCGGAGGGAAAAAATTCCCAGCGTTCGAGAGCGCGTTCTTGGGGATGACCGGCGGGGCAGCGGACAAGGTCAGCATGATCCGCGATCTGGTGCCGGCAAGGCGGCTCGAGGTTTCGCACGACGCCATTACCGCGCTGATCGGGGCCACCGAGGGGCGCCCCGGCATCATCGTAATCGCCGGAACCGGCTCGATCGCCTTCGGCATGAATGCGCGCGGACAGACGGCGCGGGCCGGCGGGTGGGGTTACGTTTTCGGCGATCTTGGCAGCGCCTTTGACCTCGCGCGCCGGGCGCTGCAGGCCGCGTTGCGGCAGGAGGAAGGCTGGGGACCTCCCACGCACCTTCATGGGCGCATTCTGGCCTTCAGCGGGGCGAAGGACGCCAATGAGGCCCTGCACAAATGGTACACACTGGAGTTTCCACGGGATCGAGTCGCATCTTTCTCCCGCCACGTGGACGAGGCTGCCGCCGCCGGCGACCGCGTTGCGCGGGAGATTCTGCGAAGCGGCGCTCTGGAGTTGTCCCAGTTGATTGACCGGGTCCGCCGGCACTTGTTTCGCGCCCGCGAGGAAGCACTGGTTTCGTACATCGGCGGCGTGTTCAAGAGCAGGTTCGTCCAACAGCGCTTCCGAAGGCTTGTGCAGCAGCAGGGCGCCAACCGCGTGGCGCCTCCCACGCTGGGTCCCGCCGCCGGCGCGCTGCTGGCCGCTTATCGGAACGTGGGGATCAGCGAAATCAAGCTCCGGAACCTGCCGCCCGACCTATAG
>JBKKAI010000035.1:0-3520 GCA_046714815.1 Terriglobia bacterium
CCTCGAAACCCTCCATGCTCAGCAGAGTTTCCAGGCTTTCGCGGACTTCGGGCTCGTCGTCAATGATGAGAATTTTTCCTTCAGCCATGTTTGGCGCCCACTCTTGCTTCCGGGGAGCGCGGGCTTCCAGCCCGCTTTCTTGCGAGTTGCGAACCAACGGCGGGCAAGACGCCCGCGCTCCCAGGGCGCCTAAATGCGGAATTCGGAATGCGGGATGGACTTTGGACTACAATGATTGCGAATGGCCCTTCCCATTCCAGGCTACAGACAACTGCTCGAAACGGGTGAGCTGAGCGAGCGCGTGGAGCGCCTCGAGCGGCTGCTCGAATCGTGCACGGTTTGCCCCTGGGATTGCCACGTCAACCGCCTGAAAAACGAAACGAAGGTTTGCGTGGCCGGACACCTGCCGATCGTCTCGTCCTACGCCCCGCATTTCGGCGAGGAGCCGGCGCTGAGCGGCACGCACCTGTCGCGCGGCCAGGCCGGCGGCGCCGGAAACATCTTCCTGGGGCACTGCAACCTGCGCTGTGTTTACTGCCAGAACTGGCAGATCAGCCAGGACCTGAAGCAGCGCTCCACCGCGGAAGTCGGCTTCGAGCGGCTGGCGGCCATGATGGTGGAGCTGGAGGACCAGGGCTGCCACAACATCGGATTTGTCTCGCCCACGCATTTCGCGCCGCAGATCGCCAGGGCGGTGGAGATCGCCGCGCGCCGCGGCCTCAACCTGCCGCTCATTTACAACACCAACGCCTATGACAGCCTCGAGGTGCTGCGCCTTCTCGACGGCGTTTTCGACATTTACCTGCCCGACCTGAAGTACAGCGACGAGCAGACGGCGCGCGAGTATTCGAAGATTCCGCACTACGTGGCCAGCGCCCGCGCCGCCGTGAAGGAGATGCACCGGCAACTGGGCGACGGCTTGGTGCTGGATGAGCGCGGGCTGCTGCGCCGCGGCCTGGTGATCCGCCTGCTGGTGCTGCCCAACGACCTGGCGGGGCTGGAAGACACTCTGGCCTGGCTGCGCGACGAAGTGTCCCCCGGCGTGACGTTGAGCGTGATGTCGCAATACTACCCAACCCACATGGTGGGCCGCCCCGGCCGTGCCGGCGGCGAGGCGCTGTTCCCGCTGCTCGACCGCCATCTTCGGCCGCGCGAATGGGAAAAGGCGCTCGAGCTCGTGGAGCGATACGGTTTCGAGAACGGCTGGATCCAGCCGCTTGCCGCCGGCGCCTCCGACTACTACCGCCCTGATTTCTCCGATTCGGCGCGGCCGTTTGCCGCCGCCCGCGATTTCTCCTGAGAGTTCCTGCCCTGCTGCCTACTGCTTTTTCCTTGGTGTCTTTGTCCCTTTGTGGTTTGATTCGTTACCATGGCCAAACTGGTAAGCCTGGAAGCGCACCGGCAGGCGGGTAAGAAGCTGCGCGAGCTGCTTAAGAAGCAGGAAGAGAAGCGCGGCTTTCTGATCGCCTTCGAGGGGCCGGACGGATCGGGAAAGACCACCCAGCGCAAGCTGTTCAAGAACTGGCTGAAGAGCGAAGGCCACGAGGTGGTCACCACCAAGTGGAATTCGTCGCCGCTGATCTCGCCTCTGATCAAGAGCCGCAAGGCGGCGCGCTCGTTCAGCCCCGAGGAGTTCTGCCTGCTGCACGCCGCCGACTTTCACTACCGGCTGGAGAACGTGGTGCTGCCGGCGCTGTGGCAGGGCAAGATGGTGGTGGCCGACCGCTACCTGTTTACGGCGCTGGCCCGCGACGCCGCGCGCGGCCTCGAGCTGAGCTGGCTGCTCAACGTCTTCCACCCGCTGGTGTGGCCCGACGTGGTGTTTTACTTTTCTGTCTCGCCGGAGACCTCGGCCAAGCGCATCGCTTCCACCCGGGCGCCGAAGTATTACGAGTCCGGTCAGGACGTCACCAATCTCGAAGATCCGTTCGACAGCTACAAACAGTTCATCAGCCGCGTGATCTACGAGTACCAGCAGCTCGCGGTAATCTTCGAGTTTGTCACCGTGGACGCCGAGCGGTCCATCTACGACCAGCACACCAAGATCCGCGAGTTGTTCGAGACGAACCGCAAGAAGCCGTGGGCGGAATTGAACGCCGAGCCGCTGCTCGACTGGCTGGGGCGAAAAATCGGAAGTCCCGAGGTGCAACTTGGCGTATGAGGCTTTCAAGGGACAACTGATCGCCGTGGACGGCCCGCGCGGCCCGGAGGTGGCGGCGGCGGCCAAGCGGCTGCATCGCCAGCTGGGGCGCGAAAACAGCGGCGTCAGCGAGTGGGGCGCCTCGAACCTGTTCGCGGAGATGAAGCTCAACACCGGCATCCCCGGTCCTTCGCCGCGGATCCTGATCCTGCTGTACGCCACCGACCTGAAATTCCGCCTGCGCTGGGAGGTCCAGCCCGCGCTCGAACAGGGCCAGACCATCGTCGCCGCCTCGTACGTCCACACGGCGATCGCCTTCGGCCACGCCGCCGGCCTGTCCAAGCGCTGGCTGGTGGAGTTGTTCGATTTCGCGATCAAGCCCCGGACCTGCTACCGCGTGAAGGGGAAGGATTCATCCGGCAAGCCGGCGGACGGCTTTCTGGAATTCTGCTGCGCGGCGCTTCGCGATACCGATCCGCCGTGGGACCTGGTGGAATTGCGCAAGAATTTCAACGCTTATCTCGACGCGCTGGA
This sequence comes from Terriglobia bacterium, assembly GCA_046714815.1. Taxonomy (GTDB): domain Bacteria; phylum Acidobacteriota; class Terriglobia; order JAJPHL01; family JAPKYU01; genus JBKKAI01. Next base: position 2,675 of record JBKKAI010000035.1, read on the forward strand.
GCGCCGCCGCGCCTGCGAAACGTTCACCGATAAGGCGCTGGCCGCAGCCGGCAGCCGGTGATCGCCTCTCCCGGCCTGCTATGCCCGCTGAAGCTTCCCAACTCTCGGCAGGCCGCCACAACGACGCCGTTTCCCGAGACGGCTGGCCCCCGCGATCATCTTCGCGCGAAAGCGTTATTATCGCGCCCGCCGAACGCAAGGCCGCGGCAGTCGAGGTGTTCGAGAATGCGCAGCGCTCCCTCAGCGTCGGGATGTTTCGCTGGGAGGACGAGGAACTGCTCGGCGGCCTGGAACGCGCCCGCCGGCGCGGCGCCCGCGTGCGCGTGCTGCTCAGCCAGCGCGCCAAGGGCTGGGGCAAGCGGCTGGACATTCTGGAGCACTGGCTGGAAGGTCTGGGCGTCGAGGTGCGGCGTTATCAAACCAAAGCGAGCAAGTACCACGCGAAATATGTCGTGGCCGACGGCCGCCTGGCGCTGGTTGGTTCGTTCAATTTCACCGCGCGCGACTTCACCCGCACCTGCGATTTTGCGCTGCTCGGCGATGAGCCGGAGTTCGCGCAGGGTTTGGCCGCGCTATTTGAAGCCGATTGGGAAGGGCGCGCGGCGAAGGCGCTCCCGCCGCGCCTGCTGGTGACGCCCGGCGACGGGCGCGCCCGCATCCGCGCCCTGATCGAAGCCGCGCGCCGGAGCATTGACATCGTGGACCACCGCCTGTGGAGCCCCGACATGCTCGACCTGCTTGACCGCCGCGCCGCCGCCCGCGTCGAGGTGCGCGTCGTCGGCCCCGTCCACCCCCCCCCCCCCCACCCCCAGGCGCGCCCCGCGAATCCCGGCGGCCAGGCGCCGC
>JBKKAI010000036.1:0-4411 GCA_046714815.1 Terriglobia bacterium
CACCTGCATTTCACCTGCATTTGCAGGTGGCCGGGACCAACCGCCAGACGAAAGGGAGCGTGAGATGAACGTAAACGGCGATTCGAACGACAGAACGGGGCGCGACGGAACCGGGCGTTTTCTACCCGGTGTCTCCGGGAACCCACAGGGGAAGGCGCCGGGCTGCCGCAATCGGGCCAGCCTGGTTGTGGAAAGCCTGCTCGATGGCCAGGCCGAGGCGCTGGCTGAAAAAGTGATCGAGATGGCGCTGGCCGGCAATACTCCGGCGCTGCGCCTGTGTCTGGACCGCCTTCAGCCCGCCCAGAAAGAGCGCCAGATGGTGCTGCAACTTCCGCCTCCGGCCACGGCCGAGGAACTTTTGGAGGGCTTCGCCCGCGTGGCGGAAGCGCTCTGCGCCGGCGACCTGACGCCTTCGGAAATCAATTCCGTGGCGGCGCTGCTGGAGAGCGCGCGGCGCGCGCTGGAAACCACCGAACTCGCCCGGCGAATCTGCGAGCTGGAAAACCGGGTGGAGGCAAGCCCGCATGGGACTGAGAGCCAAAGTTGATCGGCTGAACAAAAAGATTCCCCCGCCGCGCGAACCCCTCGGCGTTCTTGCCTGGGCCCGGCTGCTGACTTGCTGAAAAACACCGCACAGGCAGGAATGCCTGTGCCACACGAGCTCGCAACCGCGCCGCGTGGTAGAATATTTTTCTGAAAATGAACCTTCCTCCCCCCTTTGACCTTGTCGGCGTCGGGCTCAACGCCACCGACACCGCGATCATTGTCCCGCATTTCCCTGAGTACAACTCGAAGAGCGCGTTCCTGGAAGAGCGCATGGAGGCCGGCGGCCAGGTGGCCACCGCGGTCATCGCCTGCCGAACGTTGGGCAAGCGCTGCAAGTACATCGGCACGGTCGGCGACGACGAGCGCGGCCGGTTTCAGATCGAGAGCCTGCGCTCCAGCGAAGTGGACATCAGCGATGTCCACGTGGTGCCGGGATGCCCCAACCAGACCGCGTACATCATCATTGACCGGCGCACCGGCGAGCGCACCATCCTGTGGCACCGCGACAATCGGCTGGCCCTGCGGCCGGAAATGCTTTCCCGCGATCAGGTGTGTTCGGGGCGGCTGCTGCACGTGGATGGGCACGACCTGGAGGCCACCGCCGCGGCGGCATCCTGGGCGCGCGAGGCCGGCATCCCCGTCACCTGCGACGTGGACACCATGTACGAGAACATGGACCGGCTCTTCCAGCACCTGGACTACTTCATCGCCTCGGCCGGCTTCACCGAGAATTACACCGGCGAGCGCGATCCGTTCCGGGCGCTGGACGTGCTGCGCGGCGAATTCGGCATGCGGGTCGCCGCCACCACGCTGGGCGCCGACGGCGTCCTGGCGCTGGGCGAAACCGGATTCACTTACAGCGCCGCCTACGACGTGGACGCGGTGGACACCACCGGCGCCGGCGACGTGTTCCGCGGCGCGTTCTGCAACGCCCTGCTGGAAGGCTGGCCGCTCGAACGCTCGCTCGATTTCTCCTGCGCCATGGCCGCCCTGAACTGCACCAAGGTGGGCGCGCGCGGCGGCATCGCCACCCTGGCGCAGGTGAACGCGCTGATGCGGACCGCCTCCCGCCGCGTCAACCGCGAGTACCTGGTGCGATGAAGCGGATGCCACTGCGATGAAGCCAAGGCAATGATCCCGCTGCGCGATACCGCGCCGCGCTATTCGGCCCCGTTCATCACCGTGGGCCTGATCGCCGTCAACTGCCTGGTCTTTATCTACCAGGTCACGCTCGATCCGTACACACTGGAGCACTTCATCTATCACAACGGCGTGGTGCCGCTGCGCTTCGCCGGCTTCATCGCCGGCAACCTGCCGGCCGAGGCCGCCGTGCCGTCGCTCGTGACCTCGATGTTCCTGCACGGCGGGCTGCTGCACCTGGTGGGCAACATGTGGTTCCTCTGGATCTTCGGCGACAACCTCGAGGACCAGCTCGGCCACTTCCGCTACCTGCTGTTTTACTTGGCCTGCGGGCTGGCCGGCGGCTTCGCCCACATCTTCCTCAACGTGCGCTCGATCGTTCCGAGCGTCGGCGCCAGCGGCGCGATCGCCGGGGTGATGGGCGGCTATCTATTGTTGTTTCCCGGCGCGCGGGTGCTGACGCTGGTGCCTTTTTTCCTGATCTTCGCCGTCGAGATTCCCGCGGTGGTGATCCTGCTTTATTGGTTCGTCATCCAGATATTCTCCGGCTTCGCCAGCCTGGCCGCCACCACCGCCCAGACCGAAGGCGGCATCGCCTGGTTTGCCCACATCGGCGGTTTCCTCGCCGGGATCGTGCTGGTGAAGATGATGGGCCGCCGGCCGCGCGTGCGCCGCTATTATGAGTGGTAACGCCGCGGTGGTCCTGTACACCCGCCGCGGCTGCCATCTCTGCGATGAGGTCAAAGCGGAGCTGGAGCGATTGAAAAACGTTGGCGGGTTCAGCCTGGAGATGGTGGATATTGACCTCGACCCGGAGCTGCGGGCCAGGTTCAACGAGCAGGTGCCGGTTGTGTTCATCAACGGACGCAAAGCGTTCCAGTATCGCGTGGAGCCGCGCGAGTTTCTGAGGCGGTTGGAGCGGCTGCGATGACGGTAGACTTGCTGGCTATCGCCGCGCACCCCGATGACGTGGAGCAGACCTGCGGCGGAACCCTGCTGAAAATGGCGGAGGCCGGCTACCGCGGCGGCATCCTGGATTTGACGGCGGGCGAGATGGGGACGCGCGGCAGCGCCGCGGGACGCGCCGCCGAGGCCGGAGAAGCGGCGCGTCTGCTGGGCGCGGCCTGGCGCGGCAACCTCGGGCTGCCCGATGCGCGCGTCGAAAACAATTACGAAAACCGGCTGAGGTTGGCCGCAGAAATTCGCCGCCTGCGCCCGCGGATGGTCCTGCTGCCCTATTGGGAGAGCCGCCACCCCGACCACGCCGCCGCCGGCAGGCTGGGCTACGAGGCATGTTTCCTGGCCGGGCTGAAGAAACTGCCGATCGAGGGCCAGCCCCACCGGCCCAGGAAGATTCTCTACTCGACGCTCTACGGCGAAGTGCGGCCGTCTTTTGTCGTGGACATCACCCAGCAGTTCGACCGCCGCCTGGAGGCGCTGCTTGCCTATCGCTCGCAGTACGACGATCAGGAGGAAGGCAGCGGCTTGTTCCCGTCGCGAGACGACGTCGCCCGGCGCGTCGAGGCGTTGGCCCGCGTCTACGGTATGATGGTGGGTGTGAAATACGGCGAGCCGTTTCTGCTGAAAGAGATGCTGCTGGTCGCCGACCCCATCGCTGAAATCTGCCGCGGCCGCCCCTCGATATAAAAGTATGTCATAGCTGCCGTTGACTTACATCGTGACCGAAGGTAAGATATGGAGATCATGGAACCGGAAACTGAAAACGCAACCGTTACATCCAAAGGGCAACTGGTGATTCCGGTGCGGCTCCGGCGCCGGCTGGGGATTCGAAAGGGAACGCGAGTGAGTTTCCGCGAGGAGAACGGGAAGCTGATTCTTCAGCCGATCACGGCGCAGTTCATCCGCAGCCTGCGCGGCTCGCTTAAAGATGGACCCTCAGCGCTCGACTTCCTGATGCAAGAGCGGAAACGGGACCGCATTCCTTGAGCCGCTACGTTCTTGACGCGAATGCGTTGATGGCTTTTTTTGAAGAGCGGTCCGGCAGCGCAACGGTGGAAAAACTCCTGCAGGGAGCCACGGTGCAACGGCTGTTGATGTCTGTCATTAACTGGGGTGAGGTGTATTACTCGCTCTGGCGGATTCGCGGACGGGAAACCGCGAACGAAAAGCTGGCAGGGATTTCTCAGCTTCCGATTGATGTCATTGATGTAGATCCAACCACGACGAAGATGGCGGCGATTTTCAAAGCGGAGACGGGCCTGCCCTACGCGGATGCCTTCGCAGCGGCGCTTACCGAACAGAGTCAGGCGACGCTGGTTACCGGAGACCGGGATTTCGCCCGTGTCGAACTGCGCTTGAGGATCCTGTGGCTGGAGCAACGCTAGCTTGGGCCGGCGGGATCGGCACACGGGTCTCGGCGGCGTTTTTGTGGCTTCTCTGGCCGGCGCTGCTGGCGGCGCAGGAGGGCGGCGCGTTTCCGCTGGTGCTGGGGCGGCTGCCGCTGCTGCTGGCTCCGGCGGTGGATGCCAATGGACGAACAGTGGTGTTCGGGTCCTCGATTTCGCCGGAGGGCGCCACCGCCACCACCATGGATCTGTATTCGGCCACCGCCGAAGGCGCCGGCCTGCGCCGGCTGACGCGGCTGGCCGGCGACGGGCGCCCGCCGCAGGGCGCGACCGAGGTGGCCCTTTCCGCCAACGGCGCGCGGGCCGCATTCACCGCGCTGTTGCCCGGCCGCGGGTTCGGGGCCGAACAAGTCCTTGTT
>JBKKAI010000037.1:0-2901 GCA_046714815.1 Terriglobia bacterium
GTGCAGCGTTGCCTGTGGATACCGCTCGAACAGCCGAACCATCCGCGGCGCCTGCCCGATAGCTCCCAGCGGCAGCACGCCCCGAACCGCGGTCCCGCGCCGGAAGCATTCCTCGAGCGCCTGGACCAGCGCGGCGATGCCGGCGCTGTCGAGGTGCGTGACTTTGTCCAGGTGGACCACAAGCTCGCCCGGCCGATTCTTCATGCGAAAGGCGCGCAGCAGCCGCTCGCGGCCGGCCTCGCGGCCGTGGAGCCGAGGTCTCCTCCGATCTTCCAAGCAGTTTTGGCAGGGCAGTACTGTAGCGTTAACTCCATGGGGTCCCTTGTCGGTCGTTGTCTTGTTTTGTAAGCTGGGATCTTGGTGGGCCGCTGAATAACTAAACCCGGCGCATTCCAAAAACTCTCGCGAAAGCAGGCGCCATCATTTCCGTTTCCGGATGCAAGTGGAACATGCGCGTGTACTCCAAAACGTCGCGGCCGTTCTTCAGCGCCGCCACCATGGCGCAGAAGAGCGCCGCCATCATCCTGGGTTCGGTAGTTGTCACGATTAGGAGTATACGGCAGAGGCCCAATGCCCACCATCGGGAATCCACCTTAAACACCCCACGAAACCACCCTATCCGCGCTATGAAGGCGCTTAACACAAGGCCAGTCTCATGACAGAGAACCAGAAGCTCTACCAGCAGGCCTGCGAAGTGATGCCCGGTGGCGTGAACACTTCGCTGCGGCGGCTGCCGGGATTCCCGCTCGTAATCCGGCGGGCGTCAGGCGCCATTATCACCGACGCCGATGGCCGGGACTACATTGATTACCACGCGGCGTTCGGGCCGATCGTGCTCGGGCACAATTTCGAGCCGGTCACACGCCGCGCGATCGAAAGTATGGGCCGCGTGGACCTGCTCGGCGTGGGCACCCTCGAGGTGGAAACGGAGCTGGCGCGGAAAATCTGCGCGCACGTGCCGTCGGCCGAGCGGGTGCTGTTCTGCAACAGCGGCTCGGAGGCCACCTACCATGCCATCCGCCTGTCGCGGGCCGTCACCGGGCGGAAAAGGATCATCAAGTTTCAGGGCTGCTACCACGGCTGGCATGACGCGGTGGCGATGAACGTCATCAGCGCACCGGACAAGATCGGCAAAGCGGATCCGCTCTCGGCCGGCAGCCTGCCGGAGACGCTGGCCCATACTGCTGTCTGCGCATTCAACAGCCTGGACAGCGTCGAGGAAGCTTTCCGAAGGCGCCCCGGTGAGATCGCGGCCATCATCCTCGAGCCGGTGCCGCACAATATCGGCTGCGTGCTGCCGAGGCCGGGCTTCCTCGAAGGCCTGCGCGAGATGACGCGCCAGGAAGGCGCGCTGTTGATCTTCGACGAGGTGATCACGGGCTTTCGCCATGACATCGGCGGTTTCCAGAAGGTCGCCGGCGTCACGCCCGACCTCACGACCATGGGCAAAGCCATGGCCAATGGTTTTCCGATGGCCGCGGTGGCCGGCCGCGCCGGCCTGATGGACCGGTTCAACACCGCGGCCGGCGGCGACGTGTTCTTCGCCGGCACGTTCAATGCGCCCCCGGCCGCCTGCGCCGCGGCGCTCGCCACGATCGAGACCATGGAAACCGAGGGCGTGCACGCGCACATTTTCCGCCTCGGCGAGCGAATGCGGCGCGGGTTGGCCGAGATCGCCGGGCGGCACGGGATTTGCGCCACGGTGGCGGGCTTCGGGTCGGTGTTCGTGTTGTACTTCCAGGACGGGCCCATCGAGAGCTACGCCGACCTGCTCCGCAACGACGGCGATACGTTCGTCCGCTACCGGCGGATGCTGAACGAGCGGGGCATTTTCGAGCTGCCGATGAACCTGAAACGCAGCCACATCAGCTTCAGCCACACCGACGCACACGTGGAGCGCACTCTGGAAGCCGCCGCCGACGCCATGCGCGAGTTGGCGCGCGCCGGCACGCGCACCGTGGAGGCGGGCCGCTGAGGGCGCTCGGAAGCCGGCATCTAACGGTCGCCGGCGTTGGCCAGCAGCGCCCGGACTTTTTCTTCCGTCTGGTTGATGGGGTGAGCCAGCGCCTTGCGCTTGAGCTCCTCAAACAGCGGATAGCCCTTCTGCTGTTCGGCCGCCCACTCCTGCGCGAAGCGGCCGTCGCCGATCTCCGCCAGCGCCTCGCGCATGAAGTTGCGGAAGAAGGCGGCGTCCACGCGCTCCATCCGGCTGAGCTGGCCGTACTGGCTGGTGTGGGAGTGGAAGGCGAGCTGGCGGTAAAAACCGATGCGCGCCATCTGGCGGAACACCTCGGCGGCTTCGCCGGAGCCGTACATCTCAAGCGCCACCATCTCGTCGGGGAAGCCGCTTTCCACCAGAAAGTCGTAGGCCTGGTGAAAAACCTTCATGATGAACGGCCACAGGCCCTGCTCGGTGAACAGGTCCAGGTCGGTTTCCTGCTGGAAGGTGCATTCGATGACGCCGGCGCGCGTGGCCCCGATGCCGCGGGCCAGCGCCAGCGCGCGATGGAGAGCGCGGCCGGTGGCATCCTGCGCCACGGCCACGTAAGCGGGCACGCCGCCGCCCGCCTGAAACGCATTGCGGACGTTCACGCCGATCATCCGCGGCGCCACCATAATGACGTCCACGCCGGCCGGCGGCCGGATCAGCCCATAGCGGATGTTGTACCCGTGCGCGAAGCTCAGCGCCTGCCCGGGACGCAGGCGGGGCGCCAGGTCGCGTTCGAAAACCTCCCGCTGCACCTCGTCGGGCACCAGCAGCATCACGATGTCCGCCCGGTCGGCCGCCTCGGCCAGCGGCACGATCTGAAAGCCGTCTTCGCGCGCTTTCTCCCAGCTTTCGTCGCGCACATTGCCGACGACCACCGCGATTCCGCTGTCGCGCAGGTTCAGCGCCTGGGC
>JBKKAI010000038.1:0-2952 GCA_046714815.1 Terriglobia bacterium
CCGCTGACCAGCATCCACAAGTATCTCTACCAGTACAGCCAGCGGGATGCTATCCGGCACGTGTTCCGGGTGGCGGCGAGCCTGGATTCGATGGTCGTCGGGGAGCCGCAGATACTGGGCCAGGTGAAAAGCGCTTATGCCGCGGCGCGCGCCGCCGGCGTCACCGCCGGCCTGATGGAAGAAGTGATGTCGCGCGCCTTCAGCGTCGCCAAGAAAGTCCGCACCGAGACCGGCATCGCGCAGGCGGCCGTCTCGATCAGCTATGCCGCCGTCGAGCTGGCCCGCAAGATTTTCGGCTCGCAGGCCGGCAAGAACGTGCTGCTGATCGGGGCGGGCAAGATGTCAGAACTGGCCGCGCGGCACCTGCTGCGCTGCGGCGCGGCGGCGCTGTTCATCGCCAACCGCAGCCCGGAGCGCGCCGCCGAGCTGGCCGCCGCTTTCCAGGGCCTGCCCGTTCCCTTCGACCGCCTGTTCGACTACCTGGCGAAGGCCGACATCATCATCAGCTCCACCGCCGCCTCGCACTTCATCGTGAAGAAGGAGGACGGACCGCTCATTCTCGCCAAGCGCCGCAACCGGCCGATGTTCTTCATTGACATCGCCGTACCGCGCAACATTGACCCCGAGCTGAATCGCATTGACAACATCTTCCTCTACGACGTGGACGACCTGCAGAACGTCATCGAGGCCAACATGGTGGAGCGCCGCCGGGCCGCCGAGCGCGGCGAACAGATTCTCGAGCTCGAAGTGGATCGCTTCCTGGCGCGCCTGAAGACGCTGGAGGTGGCGCCGACCATCATCTCGTTGCAGGCCCGCCTGGAGGAGATCCGCCGCGGCGAACTCGAGCGGCTGCGCGCGAAGCTGGGGCCGCTCTCCGCCGAGCAGCAACAGGCGCTCGACGCGCTGACCCGCGGCATCGTCAACAAGGTGCTGCACGACCCGATCACTCACCTGAAGGCTCTGGCCCAGGAACCCGACGGCCTGCGCATTGTCGAGATGGTGCGGAAAGTGTTCAACCTGAAATGAGCCGGCCGCAGGCGCACGCCTTGGTCATCGGAAGCCGCGGCTCGGCGCTGGCTCTGCGACAGGCCCAGGGGGTGAAGGCCGCCCTCGAGCGAAGCGGCTGCGCGGCGGAAATTGAGATCATCCAGACCACCGGCGACCGCATGACCGACGTTCCCCTGGCCAAAGTCGGAACCAAGGGAATGTTCACCCGCGAAATAGAAGAAGCGTTGCTGGCCGGCCGCGTGCACCTTGCCGTCCACAGCCTGAAGGACCTGCCCACCCAACTGCCCGCGGGAGTGTTTCTGGCCGCGGTGCCCGAGCGCGAAGCCCCGCGCGACGCGCTGGTCTCGCGCCACGGCCTGCGCTTCGGCGAGCTGCCGCGCGGCGCGCGCCTGGGCACCAGCAGCCTGCGCCGCGCCGCGCAGTTGCGCGCCCTGCGCCCCGACGTGGAGGTCGTGCCGTTGCGCGGCAACCTCGACACACGTTTGCGAAAACTGGACCAGGGAAATGCCGGCCAGCCGGGCGATTCCCGGCTCGATGCGATAGTGCTGGCCGCTGCCGGCCTGAAGCGGCTGGGATGGCAGGACCGCATCACCGAATTTTTCTCACCCGAGCTGATGTGCCCGGCCGTGGGACAGGGCGCGCTGGGCATCGAGGCGCGCGCCGATGACCGCGCCACACTGGAGGCGCTGGCGGCCCTCGACAACCGCGCGGCGCGCCTGGAGACCGCGGCTGAGCGCGCGCTGCTGGCCGCACTCGGCGGCGGCTGCCAGGTGCCCATCGGCGCCGGCGCCCAGGCGGATGAACGAGGCCGGCTCTCGCTCCACGCCGTAGTCGCCGCGCCCGACGGCAGCCTCCTGTTACGCGCTTCCGGCGAGGGCGACGACCCTGCCGAGCTCGGCGCACGGCTGGCGCGGGAGCTTCTTCGGGATGGCGCGCGCCGGATTCTGGAAGAGGTCTACGGGCGCGCCGTGCCCGTGGCTGAAATCCCGTGAAGCCCAAGCGACAACCATCCGCGCCGCGGCCGCTGCCGCCGCTTTCGCGCCGCCAGTTGCCGCCGCTTTCGCGCCGCCAGTTGCCGCTGGTCGCTCTGGTGGGCGCCGGCCCCGGCGATCCCGGCCTGCTGACGCTGCGCGGCCGCGAGCTGCTCGAGCGCGCCGAAGTGATCATCTACGATTACCTGGCCAACTCCGCGCTGCTTGACTTCGCGCCTTCGGAAGCCGAGCGGATTTACGTCGGAAAGAAGTCCGGCGAGGACCCGGTGGTCCAGCAGGCCATCAACGCGCAGCTCGTGGAGAAGGCGCGCGCCGGGAGGCGCGTGGTGCGCCTGAAGGGCGGCGACCCGTTCATCTTTGGCCGCGGCGGCGAGGAGGCCGAGGCGCTGTCCGCCGCCGGCATTCCCTTTGAGGTTGTTCCCGGCGTGACGGCCGGTTACGCCGTTCCGGCCTACGCCGGAATTCCGATCACCCATCGGGAAGTCACCTCGACGGTGGCCTTCGTCACCGGCCACGCCGATCCCGACGCGCCGGGCAGCCCGGTGCGATGGGAGAAGCTGGCCACTGCCACCGGCACGCTGGTGCTGTACATGGCCTGGCGCAACCTCGGCGCCATCGCTCGAAAGCTCATCGAGTGCGGCCGCGCGCCGCACACGCCGGTGGCGGTGATCGCGTGGGGCACGACTCCGCTGCAGCAGGTGGTCACCGGGACTCTGGCCGACATCGCCGCCCGCGTCCGCGAGCGCGCCCTGAAGCCGCCGACCATCACGGTGGTCGGTGAGGTCGTGTCGCTGCGCGAGACGCTGGCGTGGTTCGAGCGCCTGCCGCTGTTCGGGCGGCGCATCGTGGTGACCCGCGCGCGGCGCCAGTCCGCGGCGAACCCGGAGCGCAACGCTCCGCTTTCACGCGGGCTGCGCGAGCGCGGCGCGCTGCCCATCGAGCTGCCCACCAT
>JBKKAI010000039.1:0-8139 GCA_046714815.1 Terriglobia bacterium
GCCACAGGTCGTACGCGGTGTCGTACCAGAACGGGTGTTCCCGCCGCTCGCCCGGTTTGGACCGCCAGGAGCGGATGACCGCATCGTTGTACTGTTCCGCGTTTTTGGCGCCGCCGGGGACGCGCTCACCATGATCGCGGGCATCAATTGCCACGGCCAGGTAACCCCGGCCCGCCAGCTCCTCGAGCAGCAGAGTCTGACTTTCCTTGCTGCCGCCCGTACCATGCAGGCAAACTACCGCCGGCAAACCCGGAGCGTTCGCTCCGGGTCGGCGCCCGGCGCGGCCCGCCTGCTTCATGATGAGGGTGGGCACTTTCTCGCCCGCTTCGGAAAAGAAGCTTCCCGTTTCGATGATCAGGCCACCTTTTTCCTGCGTCAGAAACTCCGGCTTGAGATCCACTTTCGGCCGGTCGAGCAGCTTGCGGAACGCCTGCCGCACCTTTTCCGGCGGGGGATAGATGTCTCCTGGGCGAGCGCCGGCTGAATCAGCAGCCAAAACGCTATCGCAGATGCCACCGCACTTTTTCGGCGCACGAAAACCTCCGGTCGAAGCAGCTTCTCATTCACCGCAGAGGCGCAGAGGACGCGGAGGATGCGGTTCGTGTTTGTTCTCTGCGTTCTCGGCGCCTCTGCGGTAAAAAGGTTTCAAGTGCGTTTGCTACTGAACCCTCGTAGGCAATCACGCAACCCCTACTATAGGAGTTCTGAAACTAATAGGCGGGCGTGAGGCGGGTAAACTCGAACTCCGCCGGATTGAGCCCGGCCTGCTGGAGCTGCGCGATGCACTCCTGCGCCGAAGCGCCCATGGCGCGGACGCGGCGCAGGCGGAAGTCCACCTCGGCCTTCCCTTCTTCGCCGGCCACTACCGGGGGCGCATACAGCTCCAGGGCAACCCATCGCCCCGCGTTCTGGAAGCGCTCGGCGATGGTCAGCTCCTCCGGGGCGCGACCCACGATCGGCTTTGCCGTGTCTGATCCGAACAGGCTCAAGTTCATCCTCCGTTCACCTGGACCTTTATATCGCGTTCGCCGGATTGCCGCAACAGCGCCGAAAGGTGGCGGGGTATAATCTGTTTTTGAAGCGGCCCATCTTTAACGCCAATGCCGAAAAGCGGCTTATTGTCAACGCCGACGATTTCGGCTTCACCGGCGGGGTGAACGAGGGCATCGTCCGGGCGCACCGCGAGGGCATCGTCACGGCGACGACGTTGATGGCCGACGGGCCGGCTTTTGACCACGCCGTTGGGCTGGCCCGCGGCGCGCCGGCGCTTGATGTGGGCGTGCACCTGGTGCTTTCCGGCGCGGGAGAAAAACTGCCACGGTGGCTGGCCGCGTTTGTGAAACAATCGGTTGCCTGGAGCGGCGCCGAGATCGAGCGCGAGTTCGCGCGGCAGGTGGAAAAGGTGATGGCCGCCGGCATCTCGCCCTCCCACCTGGACACGCACAAGCACGTGCACCTGCTGCCCTGGGTGATGAGCGCGGTGGCGCGAGTGGCGGCGCGGTTCGGCATCGCCTGGGTCCGGCGGCCGGTCCACCGGCGGCAGGTGACCGCGCGCGGCCTGCGGACCCCGGACCATTTCATCGGGATCCGGCTGACCGGAAAAATGGACCGCGCGCGCCTCCTGGCGGCGCTCGATCGCCTGCGGCCCGGGCTGACCGAGCTGATGTGCCATCCCGGCGTCTGCGACGAAGAATTGCGGGCCGGGCCGACGCGTCTCAAGGAGGAGCGCCAGGTGGAGCTCGAAGCGTTGATCAGTCCGGAAGTGCGGGCGCTGATCGAGCGCCGTGGCATCGTCTTGACCTGCTACCGGACGTAGCACAGGCATTCCTGCCCGTGCCGGGCTTTTGTAGAATATGCAAGTCTCTATCGTCATCCCGATTCACAACGAGGAGCCGCACCTGGCCGAGCTCTACACCCGGATTGTCGAGGTGTTGGAGGCGGCCAGCCCGGCGTTTGAAATCGTGTTTGTGGATGACGCATCCACAGACGGCTCGTTCCGGCTGCTGGAGCAGATGGCGCTGATGGATGGGCGTGTCGCCGTCATCCAGTTGCGCCGCAACTTCGGACAGACAGGGGCGCTGGCCGCCGGGTTCGACGCGGCGCGCGGCGAAATCATCGTGGCCATGGACGGCGACCTGCAGCACGACCCCGCCGACATTCCGGCGCTGCTGGAGAAAATCGGGCAAGGGTACGACCTGGTGAGTGGCTGGCGCAGTCCGCGGGTGGACAACCTGCTGACCCGCCGTTTCCCCTCGGCGGTGGCCAACTGGTGCATGCGCAAAATATCCGGGGTGCCCATCCACGATTTCGGCACCACCTTCAAGGCTTACCGCCGCGACGTGATCAAGGGCGTGAACCTTTACGGCGATCTGCATCGTTTCATTCCGGCGCTGGCCGATGTCGGCAGCGAGCGCGTGGCCGAGGTCCCCATCCGCAACGTGGTGCGCGCCGGGGGGCGCTCCCATTACGGACTGGCGCGCACCTTCCGAGTCCTGTTCGACCTCATCACCCTGCGCTTTATCCGCAAGTACCTCACCCGGCCGCTGCACTTTTTCGGCATGCTGGGCCTGGCTTCCGGGGCGGCCGGCGGCGGTTGCCTGGCCTTCGTGCTCTGGAAGAAAATTCTTGGCCACGATGTGTTTCTCGAACACGGCCCGCTGATGCTGACCGGGCTCCTGCTGGCGCTGGCCGGCGTGCAGTTGGTTTCCACCGGATTGATCGGCGAGATCCTGATGCGAACCTATTTCGAGTCGCAGAAGCGGCGCATCTATTCGGTGGCCCGCGTGGTTTCCCGCGGCCAGGACAAGGCGCAAAGCCGCTCCACCACTCTGTAAGCGAATGCCGGACGCCGACCGTGGGAAGCGTGATGTCTTCGGCAAGCTTCCGCCCGACGTGCTGGAGCGGCTTCTGGCCGGAATCCCGCGGCGTGACCCGCGCGTGGTTGTTGGGGCCCGGGTGGGGGAAGACGCGGCCGTTATAGATTTCCACGGCGATCGCTTCCTGGTCGCCAAGTCCGACCCCGTTACTTTTGCCACCGATCGCATCGGCTGGTATGCGGTCCAGGTCAACGCCAATGACCTTGCCACTCTCGGCGCGAGGCCGCGCTGGTTTCTGGCCACGCTGCTGCTGCCGGCGGGCCGCCCCGGCCTGGCGGAGTCTATTTTTTCCGACCTGCTGCGCGCTTGTGAGGAGCTGGACATCACGCTGTGCGGCGGCCACACGGAAATCACGCCGGGCCTCGATCGTCCCATTGTCGCCGGACACATGCTGGGCGAGGTGGAGAAGCGGCGCCTGGTGTCGAAGGAGCGGGCGCGCCCGGGAGACGTGCTGCTGCTGGCGCGCGGCGTGGCGGTGGAAGGCACGGCAATCCTGGCGCGCGAGAAAGCCGAAGCTTTGGCCGGGCGGCTCGATGCGCAACTGCTGGAGCGCGCGCGGAACCTTCTTTTCGATCCGGGCATCAGCGTCGTGGCCGATGCGCTGGCGGCGGCCGGCGCCGCCGACGTTCGCGGCATGCATGATCCCACAGAAGGCGGGCTGATCGGCGCGCTGGTGGAATTAGGAGCGGCAGCCGGCTTGGGAGTTTCGATCGAGCAGGCGCGCATTCCCGTTTTGCACGAAACCGTCGCGGTCTGCCGCGCGCTTCGTCTCGATCCCCTGCGCCTGATCGCCTCCGGCGCGTTGCTGATCGTCACGGCTCCCGACCAGGCCGAGCGAGTGATGGCGGCGCTCGCGCAACGGCGCACGCCGGTGGCCATTATCGGCCGGCTGACCGAGCCGGCACACGGGCTGCGGCTGGACGGGGCCCTCTTTTCATTCCCAGAGCGGGACGAAATCACGCGGGTCTTGTAGTTCGTGCAGCGCAGCGCGCAGGTTTCCTTGCCTGTTCGGAGCCGCTTGTATTAACATCCAGAGGCTTGCCCCGAACCGCACGAAATGAGCAGCCCGCAAACCAACAAGGTCCTCGTCATTGACGACGACGAAATGGTTTTGACCATCGTGCGCAAGCTGTTGGAGGCCGAGCTGTTTTCCGTGGATGTTTCGCTTTCGGCGCGTGAGGCCCTTACGCGGCTTCCGGAAACGCGCTACAACGCCATCCTCTGCGACATGTGGATGCCGGGCATGACCGGTAAGGATTTTTACCACCAGGTAAAGAAGGATTTCCCCGAGTACCAGGGCCGCATCATTTTTCTCACCGGCGATATCGCGTCGGAAGCCACCTGGGATTTTATCGAGCAGAAGCGCCTGCCATACGTGCTGAAGCCGGTGAACCTGCCGGAGTTGCGCCGGAAACTGCAGGAAGTAGTCGGCGAGAACGCCGCCGCCGGGCCGGTCAAGAAAGGAGCTGAGGGGCGGCGCCACCGCCGCATCGCGATGAAAGCGATGCTGCGCGTCCGAAAGAAGAAATGGGCGACCGGCGGTCCCGAGATCGCCTCCGTGACCAATGCCAGCAAGGAAGGGATTTATTACCTGACCGAGCGCCAGTATCGGATCGGGACCGACGTGCTGGTCTCGTTTCCGTTCACCGGCGCGAATGACCCCGAACAGGAAGGCGTCGTTGTCCGGGTGGATGAACGCTCGGAAAACCGCCGCGGTGTGGCGATCGCCACGGGCGAGGCGGCCACGGCGGCGCGGGCGACAATGACCGTATCCGACGACGACCGGAAGCGGGACCAGATTCTCTCGCTGGCCGACATGACCAGCGGTCCGGCCCGAAGCGGTTCGGTGACCGAGGATGTGACCGACAAGGCGGACCTGAAATTGCAATTGGCCCGCCAACGTCAGGAAAGCCATAAGCTGGCCGATGAACTGAGCGATCTGAAGTCGCTTTACGATCGCACCACCGACGAGCGCGACCGAACTGCCGTCGAGGAAACCGGCCGGACCCTGCATCTGCGGGAGCTGGCGTCGGCCAAGGTGGCGCTGACCCAGGTGGTTGAGGATCTCAAGCGGAAGTTGGAGGTCGTGGGGAAGGAATTGGATGCCGCCGAGGCCGGGCGGGAGAAAGCGGAAGCCGAGCGGGATGAAGCGACAGCCGCGCTGGCGGCCGCTTCCGCCGCGCCTCGCCGGGCCTCGGCGCCGCCTGCCCCGAACCCACCGCCGGCGGCGGGCCCGCCGGCTTCCGATGCGGCTCGCCTGCGCGAACAGCTTGCCGATATCCAATTGCGCATCCAGGACCTGCAGGCCCATGGCGTCGGTCCGCTGACGATCCTGTCGGCATACTGCGACATGTTGGCGATGAACAAGTCGCTCGATCAGAGCACTCGCGAAACCATCGGCGAAATCAGCCAGCAGGCCACGCTGCTGCGCACCGCCTTCCAGAAGTTCCTGAAAAGATGAGAGGCATTCCTGGGATTTTAGGGGCCGCCGTTCTCGCTTTGGCGCCGGCAGCGGCGGAGGAGCCGCCGCAGGCGCGCCTGCGCATGGTGCGCCAGCAGATCGAGGCCCGCGGGGTGCGAGATCCGCGCGTGCTGGACGCCATGCGCCGCGTCCCGCGTCACCTGTTCCTCGCCCCGTCGCTGGCCGGGCGCGCCTACGAGGATCGGCCGCTGCCGATCGAGGCCGGCCAGACCATCTCGCAACCTTACATTGTCGCCTTCATGACGGAACGACTCCGGCCGCAGCCGCAGCACACCGCGCTGGAGGTGGGAACGGGGTCAGGCTATCAGGCCGCCGTGCTGTCGCTGCTGGTCGCGCGAGTCTACACCATTGAAATTGTGCCGGAGCTGGCGCGGAGCGCCGCGGCGCGGCTGAGAAAGCTGGGCTATGAGAATGTCGAGGTGCGCGAGGGCGACGGTTACGCCGGCTGGCCGGATCAGGCTCCCTTCGACCTGATTATCGTGACCGCGGCGCCCGAGGAGATTCCACGCGCGCTCGTCTACCAGCTCAAGCCCGGCGGCCGGATGGTGATCCCCACCGGGGCCCGGGATTCCCAGGAGCTGCGGGTTGTAGACAAGGACAAGCAGGGCAGGGTGACGGTGCGCGCGGTGCTTCCGGTGGCCTTTGTCCCGCTGGTGCGCGCAAAATAGGCGTATCATTTTGGCGTCCCGCGCATCTAAACTAATGTCATGCTGATTCGGATTCCTCGTGGGTGGGAGATTCCCGAGCGGCTGGCGACGCCCGAGTCCCGGTTCCTGTCGCGCCGCCGGTTCCTGCGGGCAGGCGCGGCGGGCATCGCCGGCGCCGCCGCGATTGGGGCCACTGCCTTCGCGCCCTTGGCGCCCGCGTCGGCATCGCCGGCGCCCTTGGCGCCCGCGTCGCCGGTGACACGCAATCCGAAATACAAGCTCGATCGCCCGCTTACCGACGAGAAGATCGCCGCCACCTACAACAACTTCTACGAGTTCAACCAGGAGGACAAGACCGCTCCGGCCCGCCTGGTGGACAAGTTCAGGATCAGCCCGTGGGAAATCGAAGTCACCGGGCTGGTCGAGAAAAAGATGAAGTTCGATGTCCAGGAATTGATCCGCAAGATGCCGCTCGAGGAACGCCTGTATCGCTTCCGCTGTGTCGAGGCCTGGGCGATGGCGGTGCCCTGGACCGGCTTCCCGATGAAGGCTTTCCTCGATTACGTGAAGCCGCTGTCCTCGGCGAAGTTCCTCCGCTTCGTGTCGTTTTACAAGCCGGCCGAAGCGCCCGGATTCCAGAAGTATCACTGGTACCCGTGGCCCTACTTTGAAGGGCTGACGATGGACGAGGCCTCGAACGAGCTGGCGATGTTCGTCACCGGCATCTACGGCCACGACCTGCCTAAGCAGCACGGCGCGCCGATCCGGGTGATTACCCCCTGGAAGTACGGCTACAAGAGCATCAAGAGCATTGTGAAGATTGAGTTCACCAAGTCGCAGCCCCCTACGTTCTGGAACCATGTGGCGCCGGCGGAATACGACTTCCTTTCGAATGTGAACCCGCGGGTGCCGCACCCGCGCTGGTCGCAGGCCACCGAGCGTATGATAGACACCAACGAGCGGCGCCCCACGCTGCCCTACAACGGCTACGGCCCCTACGTCGCTCACCTCTACAAGTAGACAAAACCCGCACAGGCTGGAAAGCCTGTGCCACGTGGTTCCGCAAGCTGTTGATGTGGCACAGGCATTCTTGCCTGCGCGTTTTTCCGCCGCGCCCGACACGTTGACGACGAACGCGACCTCATTCGAGCGGGCCGCGGCGAGCGGGGCCACCCATCCGCCTTGACTCAGACCCACGAGGCCAATACGCTGACGGTGAATCTCGCGACGAGTCCGCTTCGGCGATGTCGCGCGCCCGCTGGTTGGACCGGTCGCTGGAACCGGAACCCTGTGCTTCACCATGTCGTCTCCGAGTTGCAGTATTCAATCCCTCGTCCGCCCAAAGCGCGGCTTCAGCCGCGGCGCACGCGTTCCTCACATCTTTCGCAAGACATTCGCGCCGTCGGCTGCAAGCGCGGGTTAAGCGGCATTCTGCGACCGCCCATCCGCCGTTACGCTGTGCCCTGAACCAAGGCGAGGAGTTTGGTCATCGTCGCCATGTTTCGCACCGTGCCAGTTCGTTCAAGCGCATGGTCGACCGCCGGCCACAGCGTACTATCGGCGACACCGTTTGCGCACCAGATGTACGCAACCCGTTTCCCAAGCGCCAGCGCCTCCGGATGCCAGGATTTCTTGAGGAGCGGCTTGAGCCGACCCCGGTCCGACCGCTTCCTCGGCACCATGACGAGCAAGCTTGACGGATTGTCGGCCACGTCCGCAAATGGGTTGTCACGAACCGCCGCCGCAACCTCGGCCCCCGAGAGGATCGTCACACGTGAGTTGATGCCGAACTTTGAACCGAGTGCGTTCTCGATCTGACCAGCCACATCGGCACGCCTGTCGTTTGGCACCGAGAAGACGATGTTCCCACTGTTGAGACGTGTCCGGACATCGCGAAACCCAAGACCCTCGACGAGTGCCCGAAGGGCCGCCATCGAAATTCGCTTCGCGGATCCAATGTTGTTCACGCCGCGAAGCAGCGCGACCACCCTGTCCGTCAACTCACGTCTCCATCTACACGAACCGCGGTGGCCGGGAAGCGGACAACTTGGTGAATGTCCGCATAACGGCCTGCGCTCAGGCGCGTGCGTTTTTCGCACGTCGCCTGCAGCGCTTTGTTGGGCGTGATCTGCTG
>JBKKAI010000040.1:0-10812 GCA_046714815.1 Terriglobia bacterium
CTATCCAACTGAGCTACGGGCGCGTGCCGTTCAGTGTATCAGAAATCCCGTTCACGGCGGCGGAGCGGAATCTCGGTGACGGCCGTCGGAAACCATTAGTTAAAGGCTCGCGGGAGGCGAGAGAAACTGCCGGCTTCTCCGCGTGTTGCCGGTATAATGCCACGCGAACCGGGCGTCGCGATGCGAAACTTCCGAAGGAGCATCCCAATGAAAAGAGCGATGGGGATCGTCCTGTTTCTGGCGCTGCCGTTGGCCGCGGCCCCTGCAGGCAAGCTTGTGAGCGCCAGGGCGGAAGAAGTGGGCATGTCGGCCGAGCGCCTGGAGCGCATCCGCGTGGCGATGCAGCGCTACGTGGACCGCAACGACGTGCCGGGCGTTGTGACGCTGGTGGCGCGGCGCGGCAGGGTGGTGCACTACGCAGCGGTCGGCTTCCGCGACGCCGAGGCCCGCGCGCCCATGACCAACGACGCCATCTTCCGCATTGCCTCGATGACCAAGCCGATCGCCTCCGTGGCGCTGATGATGCTCTACGAAGAGGGGCGGTTTCTGCTGGGGGACCCGGTCGCGAAGTGGCTTCCCGAGTTCGCCGACATGAAGGTGGCCGTTCCTGCCGGGAGTGATCGCGCGGGCGAGCCGTACCGCCTGGTGCCGGCCGCGCGTCCGATCACCATCCGCCACCTGTTGAATCACACCGCCGGCCTGCCCAACTCTTACCGCGGTCTGACCCAGCCGGAATATGCCAAACTTGCCGCCGCCCGCCAGCCGAACGATACGGTGGCGGATGCCCTCAAGCGGCTCGCGAAACTGCCGCTGAACTTTCATCCGGGCGATGCCTGGGAATACGGCCCGGCGACCGACGTGGTGGGCCGGCTGGTGGAAGTCATCTCCGACCAGACCCTGGACCAGTTTCTGCGGCGGCGCATCTTCGAGCCGCTGGGGATGGAGGATACGCATTTCTATTTGCCCGCAACCAAGGTCGCGCGGTTTGCCGCTCTTTACCAGCCAGGGCCGGACAAGAAGATCCGCCTGACGGAAGCCCCGACGGTTCAAAGCCGCTTTGTGCGTGAGCCGCACGTCTACTTCTCCGGCTCGGGAGGCCTGGTTTCGACCGCGTCTGACTATTATCGTTTCCAGCAAATGATGCTCAACGGCGGCGAGCTCGACGGAGTGCGCCTGTTGGGCCGCAAAACCGTCGAGCTGATCACCGCGAACAGCACCGGTGACCTGCCGATCTGGAGCACCGGACGCGGCTACGGCTTCGGCCTCGGCTACAGCGTGGTGAAGGACGTGGGCGAAATCGGCCAGCCGGGCTCGGCCGGCCAGTACGGCTGGGGCGGCGCTTTCTGCACCTACTTCTGGGTGGATCCGGCCGAGGAACTCATCGGCGTCATCATGACCCAGGTGCGGCCTTACACGCACTTGAACATCCGCGCCGAGTTCCAGGTACTGGCCAACCAGGCGATTACAGACCGCGCGCCCCGGCGCTAACTTGTGGACCGGCAACGGCTGATTCCGCGCTGTTCGCCCCGCGCTTCGGTCGTCGTCGTCGCCGCCACCGGCGCCGATGGGCAGATGCGCCCGCGGATGTCCGGCGCGCTCTGCTACAATTCGGGGAGGCGGAGTGAACTTCAACGCAGGAGGAATCCTCGTGCAGAGCGGCGAAACTCGATCTTACAAGGATTACCGCTGGATTGTCGCTGACCCGCGACTGTTGGGGGGAGGCCTGGCGATTCGCGGCACGCGCCTGTCCGTCGCCCTGATCCTGGAATGCCTGGCCAATGGAATGACCTTGGACGATCTCGACGAGAGCTTTGAACACACTTTTCCGCGGGAGGCTTTACCGGAAGTCTTGAAGGTGGCCTCCGAGTTGGCGGAGTCGTTCCGTGTGGCTGCTTGACGCCAACATGGATGTGCACCTCTTGCCCATACTCCGGGAGTTCGGTATTTCGGGTGACTCCGCGATCCGGCTTGGCTGGGGGCATCTGCACAACGGCGAACTGGTAGCGACAGCGGTGGCCGCCGGGTTCACTTGTTTGCTGACAAAGGATCGCCTGTTTGGCGAGTCGGCGATGGTCACCCTCAACAAGAATCCGCAGGTTTCCGTCGTTGTCTTGGATCTACTGCAAAAGCCATGGCGTGAATACTGCGACCAGTTCCGCTTGAATTGGGCAGTCTCTCCGATACAACCTGTTCCCGGCCGGGTGATCCACTGGCCGATCGGTGTTCACGGACCACGATAGCCACTGTTTGTGGGCAGCGGTAACGCGGTTGCTGCGGCGGCAGTGGCCCGTGGCCGTTTTTTGCCGCCAGGGCGCGCTTCAGAGCCGTCACCAGTTGATCTTGAGCATGAACTGGAGGACGCGGGCGTCGCGCGTGCCGGTGATCGTGCCGAAGCTGTTGGCGGTGGGGTTCACGCCGGCCGCCGTGGTGTTGAGGCTGGTGGCCGGGCCGTCGAACGAGGGGTGGTTGAAGGCGTTAAAGAACTCCGAGCGGAACTGCATGCCCATTCCCTCGCCGAGGGCGAAACTCTTGGTCATCGCCAGATCCCACTTGTGGATGCCGGCGCGGCGCAGGCTGTTGCGGCCCATGTTGCCGAACGTTCCGGTGGCGGGCCGCGCGAAGGCGTTGCGGTTGAACCACTGCTCGGTGGTGCGCGGCCCGCGCGTATCGGCGATCACGTCGGGGCGCTGATTCTGAGTGGCGCCGATGCCGGCCACGTCCTGGCTGAGCTGCACGTCCATCGGCCGGCCCGAGTACATCCTGGTGATGCCGGAAATCTGCCAGCCGTTCAGCAGCGTACTCCAGCCGGAGCGGCGGGCCACCGCGTTGGGGATGTGCCAGCGATAGTTGGCGGTGAGGATGTGCGTGCGGTCGGTGTCGGCGACGGAGCGCTCGGCGCGTGCGTTGCGGCTGTCGGGCGGCACGTCGCTGCCGCCGCGCTCGCTCGATGCGTTGTCAATGTTCTTCGACCAGGTGTAGGCCGTTCCCACGAACAGCTTGCGCGCCACTTCCCGGTTGAAGCTCACCTGCAGCGAATGGTAGATATTCTCGGCGGTGGTCTGCCGCTCGGTGATATTGCCGTATCCCGCATACGGGCGCACCGCGTTGACGTGCACCCCACGCTGGGCCGCCAGTCCCGGCGGCGGGTTATTGATGTTGAACGGGCGCATCAGGTGCGTGCCCTTCGAAGCCACGTAGCTGACTTTCAGCAACGCGCCGCGCATCGGCTCCTGCTCCACTCCCAGGCTCCACTGCTGCACCGTCGGCGCCAGCATCGGCGTTCCCAGCGCGGTCAGGTTCACCACCGACTCGGCCGCTTCCCGCCCTCCGCCGGGATCGCTGAACCGCGGCTGCTGGATCGTGACCGAGCGCGAGAAGGGCGGGTTGTCAAAGGCGCTGTTGATGAATGTGCCGATCAGCGGGCGCGTGTAGTAAATGCCGTAGCCGCCGCGCACCACCGCCTTCTTCGTCGCGAACGGCACAAAGGCGAATCCGAAGCGCGGCCCCAGCAGGTCGGTGCTGTTCTGGGTGACGCGCTTGCCGTAGGGCGAGTTCTCCCCGGCGATGATCAGGCCGTTCAGCGGCGTGCCGCCCACCGGCCGCCCCGACACGGGGTCAATCTGCGGCGCGCGCGCCGGGTCGAACAGGCCCGGCAGGAAATTGCTCAACACGTTTTTCGTGTCGTAGGGGTTGAAGTAGGCCGAATAGCGCAGGCCGATGTTCAGCGTCAGCCGCGGGGTAGCCTTGAAATCATCCTGGACAAACGCCTCGAACATCCCGAAGCGCGCGTGCGACACCACAAACCGCTCCGTTTCGGCGTATGTGAACGGGTAGCCCATCAGCAGGTTGGCCACCGGGTTTTTCGAGAAGCCGGTATTGAAAGTGAAGTTGCCGTTGGTGAACGGCCCGGTGGGGTTCTCGCGGTTGCCGCCGTACGTGTAGTACCCGCCGGCCTTGAAGATGTGGCGGCCGCTCACCTTGGTCAGGTTGTTGGAAACTTCCAGATTAAAGAGCTGCTTCAGCCACACGCGCGAGACATTGAGCGTGGCGAAGCCCGACCCCAGCGTAATGGTGGGGATCACGTTGCCAGCGTTCTCGGGAAAAATCTTGGGGATGTTCACGCCCAACTCGGTCCGGTCGGCCCCCGTTGCGGTGGGCTGCTGCGTGATCTCGCGGCCGGCGTAGGTGAAACTGGATTCGTTGAGCAGCGTGGGGCTGAGCGTGCCGGTCATGCTCACCACCAGGTTCTTGCCGGGCCGCCCGGCGCGCGTGGCGCCGATGCCCGGGAAATTCGTGGTGACCGAGGTCTGCGACGAGCCGCCATAGGGGTTGCGGATCGCGGCGCTGTCCTGCGCGAACCGCCCGTAAATCTTCCAGAGCGGCGAGAAGTTGTGGTCCACGCGGATTAGTTCTTCGCGCCAGTGCTGCTGGCTGGGAGCGGCCGAAGTGAAGTTGATGGCGCCCGGCCCGCGGAAGTTGGGCAGCGGGTACAACCCGATCAGCCGGGCGGCACTGGGGTCAATGCGCGACGGCGGGATGATCCCGCCGGGGAATCCGAGCAGCGTCTCCGGATCAACAATCGGGTCGTCGTCGGTGCCGAAGATGCCGTCGCGTCCCGGGCCGCGCCCACTGAAGTCGCCGCGCCGCTCCGCGGCGGCCGGCACCGTCGTGTTGACCGCTTCGCCGCGGGTGCTGATGCGGTTGAACTCTTGCGCGAAAAAGAAGAACGTCTTTTTCCGCTCCTTGTTATACAGCCCCGGCACGACGGCCGGCCCGCCCACCGTGTAGCCGAAGTTGTTCAGCTTGAGCGGCAGCACCTGGTGCGAGAAAAAGTCGCGGGCGTCGATCGCGTCGTTGCGGAAAAACTCGTACAGCGAGCCGCGGAATTTCTGCGTGCCGCCGCGGGTGACAACGTTCACCTGCGAGATGCCGCCCCGGCCGAACTCCGCGCCGAACGTGGAGGTCAGCACCTTGAACTCGGCGATCGTCTCGACCGACGTGAAGGTGTTTAGCGAGCCGCTGCCGACGATGACGTCGGAGTTGTTGCCGCCGTCAATGTTGAAGCTGGACGCCGCGTTGCGCGCGCCGTTGATCGAAAGCGACGGGTTCGAGTTCGGGTCCACCCGGTCGGGCATGTCCGAGCTGACGCCGGGCAGCAGCTCGATCAGCGTCATGAACGAGCGTCCGTTCAGTTGCAGTTCGCGCACCTGGTCGCCGGAGATCAGGCCGCTCTGCTCGGAGGTTTCCGTCTGCACCTGCAGCGCGTCGGCCACCACCGTCACCGTTTCCGAGACGGCGCCGACCTCGAGTTCGATGTCCAGGCTGATGTGGTCGCCGATGTGCAGCTCGACGCCGCGGCGGACCGCCGTTTTGAAGCCTGGCTGTTCAACGGTGATTTGGTACTCGCCGATCGCCAGCGCCGTGAACACGAACGCGCCCTCGTCCGACGCTGCCATTTTCCTGGCCGCGGCCGTGGCCCGGTGCAGCACCGATACCGAAGCGCCGGGAATCGCCGCGCCGGCTTTGTCCAGCACCCGTCCGCTGATGCTCCCCGTCACTTCCTGCGCCGCGGCCGGGGCCGCGGCCACCGCCAATATCAGTGCTATCCACCAAGTTTGCCTGCGCATGGCACCTATCATAAGATTTCCAGGTTCCAGGTTCCAAGTTCCAAGTTGCGAACTGAACGGAACTAGAACTTTCTGCTCAGCCAGTACTCGCGGAAAGCACGAAGACGAGGGAGCGACTCGCGATCCTTCCGGCGGTTGCTGGCGACCTTGCTGGCGATGATGTCGTCAATATGGCAGACCGGGAAACCCTCGACGTCCACGCGCCGCTGCCAGGCGTCTTCGAAGCGCTCGATGCCGTCCGGCGCGAAGACCAGGTCCAGATCGAATGGACCGCTTTTGAGCTGCACAAAATCCTTGCCGCGCTCGATTTCGTGCGCCTGCTCGGCGGTCAGGAGGAATCCGAGCTCCCCCAGCGCCGCTACCATCGCCCTGCCGTTTTCCGGCAAGCGTTGGACAAACAGGACTGCCTCCTGTGTGGTGTCGGGAAATCCGAGGAGAACGGCTCCGGATTGTCCGATGAACAGGTACTGCACGCCGTGGCGCTGGAGCGCATCGCGAATCTCCTGGGCCTGGCGGTATTCAACCGCGGCCATAACCGAGCCATGCCGGCAGGTTCCCTTCGCACCAGCGGCGATAGTCTTCCATGGTGTCAAATGAGCGGTACGTGGCGTCGTCCAGCACCGGCTTGTAGGTGCGGATAAAGGCGTAACGCATGCGCGTTTCGAGCGGACGCCGCGCCGCCGCCTCAAACTCCTCCAGCCACTCCTTCGGAATGTCGTTCAGGTCCATGGTTCAAACGGCTCCCAGCCGGCGCCCCGCCTCGCTGCGGGCGCCGCCGGACTCCTATCGCGCAGAAGGTTACCATGAAAGAGACGGCTTCTCGCGCTCACCGGCCCGGCATTTTTAGAGTTGACAATAGATATCAAACAGAGATAGAATGCCTGGTATTCGGGGAGGGGTGCGCCGTTGCCTATGCCTGGATGCTGTACCTCCGGCGGGTGGGTCCGGAAGCGCGAGATCTTTGACGCCTGCGGCCGGCCCCGATGGAAGATGGATGGGCGGCCCGGCAAGCCCGAAGAAAACGCAATGTTCGCACAAAAGTGCGCGAACACTTATCTGTCTGATATATAGGCGGTTAATGCCCAAAAAAGGCATGAAGAGGTTCGCGAGGATCCCGCAGATTCCGGCGTTTGATTCGCCGCCGGATAGAATGTTAAGCTTACCCGTTTTGGGCCATGCGATTTGATACCGAGCGGCAACCCACTCTGTGGCGGGTTGAAGGCAGCCTCGTCAATCTAAGCGCCGTGCGGCCGGTGGCGTTTTTCACCTGGAACGCGCAGTCGTTTCTCGGGCGCTGGGCGCGGCGCGGCGGCGTCGCGCTGTCGGCGCTGGTGCGCCCGTTTCTCTACGCGGCCAACCGGGTGTTTGCCACGCGGGTGCTGCACACGCTGCTGCGCGGCGTCAGCCGCGATCGCCTGGACCTGCTCGGCGAGGAATACTTCCACTACTACCTGAAGCCGCGGCTGAAGCGGCGCGGGGTGGAAAAGCTGAAGGCGCTGCTGGCGGGCGGGACGCCGGTCACGCTGGTGAGCCAGGGGCTGGACCACGTGATGCGCCCGCTGGCGCAGCACCTGGGCGTCAGCACCCTCATCGCCAACCGCCTGGAATTCCGCGACGGCATCGCCACAGGGCGCCTGCTCGATCCGGTGATCCGGCCGCGCGGCGGGCTGGCGCTGTTGCTCAGCGGCAACCCGGACGGACGCGTCTCGTTCGAGCGCGCGGCGCGCGACCTGGGCTTCCCCGGGCGTCCGGAGCGGCTCGAACGCGCGACATTTCCGGCGCTTCGGCCCGTGCCGCTGAACACCCGCCCGCTCGTCTTCTTCGATTCCAACCGGCCGGTGCGGCGTCTTTCGGTGCGGGAATCGCTGGCGGGAAAACACATCCTGCTGATCGGGGTTACGGGCTTCATCGGCAAGGTGTGGCTGGTGAACCTGCTCAGCGACCTGCCGGACATCGGGCGCATTTACCTGCTGATCCGCCGGCAGCGATCCAACAGCGCGCATCGCCGCTTCGAAAAAATCGTGGAAGAGTCGCCGGTGTTCGACGCGCTCTACCAGCGTTTCGGCGGCGATCTGCCCGCCCACCTCGGCGAGCGCATCGAAGTGGTGGAGGGCGATGTCGCGCAGCCCGGCCTGGGCCTGGACGCGGAAACGGCGGCGCGGCTGGCGCGCAACCTCGACCTGGTGGTCAACAGCTCCGGCCTCACCGATTTCAACCCCGATCTGCGCGACGCGCTGGCGACCAACACCGCCGCCGCCGTCCACGTTCTGGACTTCGTGCGCGGATGCCGCCGCGCCGGGCTGCTGCACCTTTCCACCTGCTACGTCGCGGGCGCGCACGACGGGCGCGTCACCGAGGAGGCGCGGCCGAACTACACGCCGGCGCGCGTGGCCGGCTTTGACGCCGAGCGGGAGTGGCAGTCGCTGCGCCGGCTGATCGAGGAAACCGAGCGGCAGGCCCTCAGCCCGGAAGTGACCGAGGAGCTGCGGCGGCAAGCGATCGAGAAAAGCACGGCGAAGGACCTCTCCGGCGCCGCGCTCGACAACCAGATTCGCAAGAACCGCATCCGCTGGCTGCGCGCGCACCTGACCGACGCGGGCACCCGCCGCGCCAAAGAATATGGCTGGCCCAACACCTATACACTGACCAAGAGCCTGGCCGAATCGCTGCTGATCGGGCGCGGCGCCGACCTGCCGGTGGTCATCGTGCGCCCTTCCATCGTGGAATCGTCCACGCACTCTCCGTTCACCGGATGGAACGAGGGCGTCAACACCTCGGCGCCGCTTTCCTACCTGCTGGGCACCTACTTCCGGCAGCTCCCGACGAACGAACGGAAGTGCCTGGACCTGATCCCGGTGGACCTGGTGTGCCGCGGGATGACGCTGATCGCCGCCGCGATCATCGAGCGCCGCCACGACCGGATCTACCAACTCGCCACCTCCGCCAGCAACCCCTGCGACATGCGCCGCTCGATCGAGCTCACCTGCCTGGCGCACCGCAAGCACTACCGCGCGCAGGAAGGCCTGGAGCACTGGCTGCGCTACCGCTTCGACACCATCCCGGTTTCCAAGCGCCGCTACCAGCGGCTTTCGGCGCCTGGGCAGAAGAGGGTGGTGCGGGCCGTGCAGATGATGGCCGCGCCGCTGCCGCTGAAACGGCCGCCGCTGGCCAAAGCCGGGCGCGGCCTGGAGCGCCTGGAAAAGCTCATCGAGTTGTACGAGCCGTTCATCCTTCACAATGAGCACGTGTTTGAGGCGCAGAACGTGGCGCTGCTGTCGGCCTGCCTGCCCAAGGAAGAGCAGGCTGCCTTCGGTTACGACGACGGCACAATTGACTGGTGGGACTACTGGATCAACATCCACATCCCGGCGCTGCGCAAATGGTCATACCCGCTGATTGAAGGCCGGCAGCCGGAAACACGGGGCCAGCGCCGCTTCCACCTGCCGGAGCCTTCGGTGGAGCGCGGCTTCCGGCTGCCGGACGAATCGGCGCAGCCCTCGGGAGCGGCATGGCCATCCTCCTGACCGGCTCCACCGGCTATCTCGGCGCGCACATCGCCGCCGGGTTGCTGGAGGGGCCCGGCGAAGCGCTGAACCTGCTGGTGCGCGCCAAGAGCGTCCAGGCCGCCCAAGCGCGGCTGTGGCGCGCGATGCAGCTTCACCTCGATTTCACGCGCTTCCGCCATTTCCTTGAAACGCGCATCCGGATTTTCCTCGGCGACCTCACCGGCGCGCGCTTCGGCCTGGGCGAGGACGATTACCGGCGCCTGGCGCACACCACCGACTCGGTGATCCACTGCGCCGCGTCGCTCAACCGCCGCTCGGAGAAGAGCTGCCTGAACGTCAACCTTCGCGGTACGCTCGAAGTGGTGCAGTGCGCGGCGCGCGCGCGCGACCACCACGGCCTGCGGCGCTTCAGCCACATCAGCACGGTGGCCGTGGCCGGCCACCGCAGCCACGAAGTGGTCCAGGAAGACCAGGCGGTGGACTGGGACCGCTCCGACTACGATCCCTACGCCCGTACCAAGAAATTCTGCGAGCACATGGTCCACGAGTTGCTGCCCGACGTCTCGCGCCTGATCTTCCGGCCGAGCATCGTGCTGGGCGACAGCCGCCACGCCGAGACCACTCAGTTCGACATGGTGCGCGCGTTCGTTTTTCTCGCCGGACTGCCGCTGCTGCCGTTTCGCCCCACCGACCGCGTGGACATCGTGCCGGTGAACTTCGTCGCCGACTCCGTCGTCGCCCTGCACCAGAAGCCGCAGCCGGCGCACACCATCTACCACCTCTCCTCCGGCGAAGGATCGCAGACGTTCCGCCAGCTGACCGGCGCGCTGGCGCGCGTCCAGAACAAGCGCGGCCCGCTGTTCCTGCCCCGGCTGGAGCGCCCGTTCACCGCCGTGGTGGATTTTTTCGCCGCCCGGCGCGGCTCGTCGCTCGGCCACGGCGCTTCGCTGCTGAAAGTCTTCATCCCCTACCTGGTGTGGGACACGGTCTTCGACAACCGCCGCGTGGTCGCCGAACTGGGCCGTGCCCCGGCGCCCTTCTCCGAGTACAGCTATCCGCTGCTGAAGTTCAGCCGCGATAACCGCTTCACCTATCCTTATCGGGAATGGCCGGGCGACACACTCCACACCGAGGAACCCGCGCCGGTCGCCGGACGCTCCGCCGGCGGCGGGCGGCGCGAAAGCGCCGGCGGCGCCGGATGACGGACCTGGGCCTGGGAGCGTGGGTCGGCGGCCTGATCGAGCTCTCGAAGCTGCAATGGATGCTCGGAGCGGGACGGCCGTGGGCGCCGGGCGAGCCGTTGCGCCTCCTGTTAGCCGGCTACAATGGCACCCGCAACACAGGCTCCGACGTGCGCGTCGAGGAGATGCTGCGCCAGGTGCGGCATATCCTCGGCGCCGACAACGTCCGGCTCAGCGTGATGAGCCAGAACTTCGAGTTCTCGCGCGGCTACTTCGCCGGCGCCGAGCAGGTGAAGCTGCCCGACATTTTCCCGCCGTTCCTGTACCGCGAGGTGCGCAAGTATCACGGCGTGGTGGCTTGTGAAGGCTCGATGTTCAAGAGCAAGTTCGCCAACGCGCTCACCACGATGATGATCGGGTCGCTGGGCATCGCCGCCGCCGAGAACAAGCTGTCGGTGGGCTACGGAGCCGAGGCCGGGCAAATGGACCCGCTGCTGG
>JBKKAI010000041.1:0-4378 GCA_046714815.1 Terriglobia bacterium
TCGCTGCCCTAAGCGATCCGATTCATCTCGAAGTTGAGAAGGGACCGGGCTTGCGCCCGGTCCTTTTTCTTTCCTCCTTGTGCGACGCCGCGGCTGGTTCCGCTCGCCGTCGTTCGAATTCGAAGGAGCGGGCTGCCGCAAGTGGTATGTTTCGAGAACCGCCGGAGCCTCGAGGAAAACCCGTGGAAGAACACGGCTCGGTAGGACGTGCCGCGTGCCGACCATTTTTCAGCACGAAAGTTCGACGGAGTAGCGGCGTTGCCTGAACCCTCCGAACCCCACTTGAGCATCGTCATTCCCGCCTACAACGAGGAATCGCGGCTGTCGTTGACGCTGGAGCGGATCCGCGCCTACGCGGCCTCGAAGAGCTTTTCGACCGAGGTGCTGGTGGTGGATGACGGCTCGCGCGACGGCACGGCGGCCGCCGCCTCCCGCGCCGGGCAGCAGTGGCGGGCGCTGCGCCTGCTGCGCAATCCGGGCAACCGCGGAAAGGGCTTCAGCGTCCGCCATGGCATGCTCCACGCCGCCGGCCAAATCATTCTGTTCAGCGATGCCGACCTTTCGGCGCCGATCGAAGAAGCTGACAAGCTGCTCGAGGCCATCGAGGCCGGGCACGACGTGGCCATCGGCTCGCGCGGCCTGCGGCCTGAGTTGATCGAAGTTCACCAGTCTTCCCTGCGCGAATCGGCGGGCAAGACGTTCAACCTGCTGGTCCGCGCCATCACCCGGCTGCCGTTCCGCGATACCCAATGCGGCTTCAAGGCTTTCCGCCGCGAGGCGGCCCGCGCTATTTTCCGGCGCCAGCAGATTGACGGCTTCGGCTTCGACGTCGAGGTGCTTTACCTGGCGCGCAAGCTGGGCTACCGCACGGTGGAAGTGCCGGTCCGCTGGAGCCACTCCGAGGGCACCAAGGTCAGCATGTTCGGCGACAGCCGCCGCATGTTCACCGACCTGCTGCGGATCCGCTGGATGGACCTGAAGGGGAAGTATGACACCCCCTTCCAGGACGACGCCGTCGCGGGCATGTAGCCCGTGGACACAGGCAAGAATGCCTGTGCTACGTTTCCGGTTCGATCTCCGCTTCGAGGACGCGCGGCTGATCCAGGTAATGCGGCAGCGCGAACTCGGCCAGGAACCGGTCCACTTTCACGAAGGCGCCGCGCCATTCTCCCGGCGGGTGCGGCTGGCCGGCTTCGTGACGGCACGGCCCGCTGCCACCGTGCTGATGGCCGAAGCCGCTGCCGGCGATCTCGGCGAAATGCTTCAGTTCTGTCCAGGCTTCGTCGCCGACGGTCCCGCTCAAATCAAGCTTCAGGCTGATCGTCCGCGTCATGCTGAAAAACTCCCGCGCACAGGCAAGAATGCCTGTGCCACATCAGTCTGTAAACCGCAGGTAGCCCCACCGCTCGGGCACGTGCATGTCCACGACGCCCTGTGGCGTCCACACCCAGTTGTCTTCCCTGCTGCCGGCGACCTTGCGGTAGCGGCCATCCACCACTTCATGCTGCCACTGAACGCGCGAAAAATTCAACCGCCAGCGGTCGCCGGGCGCGGGCGGCGCTGCGGCTCCGGCATGCTCTCGCAGCGCGCTCCAGGGAAGAGCCAGCTCGACCGTCCAGCCGCGGTCGGTGTCGCGCGGATCGTTCAGGGTCCCCGCGACCTTCACGGCCTTCACCAGCCCCGCGATGTTCCAGGGGATGACCGCCTTCCCGCCCTGGCGGTACGGCCGCGGCAACAGCAGATCAAACGCGGTGTTTAGAGCGTTGACCTCGAGCTCGAAGTAGTCGCGCGTGTCGCCGTTGGGGTCGAGAAACAGCTCAAAATCATTGTCGCGGTAGATGATGGAATCGTGCTCGGACAGCGTGGCCCAGACGTGCGGCTCTTCCATATCCGCGGCCACGTAGAGATAGCGCTGGTCCCAGAGCAGGCGGGCACGAGTGCGGAAGCGGGGGCGAGGCTTGACCGCGCCCTCGATGTCCACGAACTCGCCGGTCCAGGGAGCCTGACGCCAGGCGGCGTCGCCGAGGTCGCCGTCCACCACCGGGGCGCGCGACGCGCGGCGGCAGACGTACTCTTTGGGCGGCGGCAGTTTGTTGGGCGTGAAAATAAAAAAACGCTCGCCGGCCGCGTCGTATTCCTGCGACTTGCGGTAGTACAGCTTCAGCGCCTGCACAAGGCGTCGCGACCAGATCAGGTCGGTGTCGCCGGGCGGGAAATCGCGGGACGTCGGGTCGCGTCCGAGGACCGCCATGGCCAGCTCGTGCCGTCCGATTTTCCCGAGCAGCGGGTCTTCGGAAAAATATCGGGGCGAAAGACGATAGGCATACGGGTCGGAAATGAGCACCGGCTTGCGCGCCAACGACAGCAGCCCCACGTTTTCCGCGAGGACCGGATCCGGAGCGCGGGCGACCCGCTCGTGAACGTGGCGCAGTTGCGCGGCATCGTAGCGCTTGCCCAGAAGCATCCCGAAGGGGCTGAGCAGCACCAACTGCGCCAGCATGGCCACAGGCGCCTGCAACCCGGAGCGTAACGCTCCAGGCGCCAGCGCAGGCCCTGGAGCGTAAGCTCCAGGTTGCCAGCCCTCGGCGCGTCCCACGCCGGCGGCCAGCATCGCCAGCGCCCGCCCCCCCGCGATCCACCAGCGGCCGTCGCGGCAGGCGATGGCAAACAACAAGGTCGCCCCGGCATAGGCAACCAGGTACAAAGGCGGGCGGGCGAACAGCGCCGCGCCGAGCGCCGTCAGAATCAGCAGCGCCAGGTTGGGCAGCCAGTGCTCGAGCGTCGCCCAATGAATCGGAAGGCCGTAGGGCGAAAGAAACAGGTTGGTCTCCGGCGAAAGCAGGTGCGCGGTCGCCAGCGTGAGAGCGATGAAGAACAGCCCCATGTGGCGCCGGGGACCGCGCAGAAGCTCCCAGGCGACGGGCACGCTCACGGGCAGCAGCGCCGCGGCGCCGGCGGTGGCGGCCAGCGCCGCCAGCGCCGCCAGGTCGGCGTCGCCTTCGGCGAGCAAGGAAATCGCCACCAGCGCCGCCAGCGACGGCCATATGGCCAGCAACGTCAGCCCCCAGTGCCAGACACCGGGAAAGGTGAGGACGGCGGCGACGGTCGCGGCGGCGCATCCCAGCGCCGTCCACCGCGTATAACGGTAGGCTCGGTGCGCGCACCATGCGGCCCCGGCGGCCAGCGCCACCGCGCCGGCGCCGTGAAACCACTGGCCGGGACTCCAGGGCTTCATCAGCGGCAGCAGCAGGAGGCTTTGCAGGGCCAGCGCGCCCCATAACAGCGAACGCGCCGACCGGCGCTCGCACAGGCGAAACGCCCCGTACCCGGCGGCCAGCGCGGCGATCGCGCAGAACTCCAGGTAATGGTTCCAGAACGACGCCATCTTGGCCCCGAAAAACGTACTGAGGAAGGCGGTCACCAGGTAGAGCGCGACGGGAGCGGGCGCGTGGGGGGTTGCCCGCCACGCCGGCCACCAGCGCCGCGCCTCGTCCGCCGCGAACCACAGCGCCAACGCCAGCACCACCGGGATCGAGCGGCCGATAAACAGGATTTCTCCAAACCACTTGGACCAGCGAACCGCGTCGTTATGGATGCCGAACAGGTAAACATAGAACGCGCCGCCGGTCGCCCAGTAGTAGAAGCCGAAAACCGCGCCGGCCGTGCCCGCCAGCGTACCGGCCAGCACCATCGTGTCGCGGCGCCGCCCCTCGATCCACCAGGCAATCATCACCGCCAGCGGCGCGGCGAACATCGTGTGTTTGATGAAGAACGAGGCAAGAAACAGCGCGGCTGCCCCGTAAACGGAAACCGCGCGGCGCCTGGCAAACATCGCCGCGCAGAAGCCCCACACCGCCAGCGCGATCTCCGGGGCGTCCACCCGCATCATGACCGCCCAGTTGCGCGCCGGAAGAGTCAGGTAGAAGAACGCCGCCGCCAGGACCGCGGCCGCCGGCCAGCGCGTCCGCCGGTAGACCATCCAGGCCACGGCGAAAGCGATGGAAATCGTGGAGAGCAGTGAGAGCAGCCGCCCGAAGAAGAATCCGCCGCCGAAAACCGCGTTGCCGGCCGCACAGACGTAGTAGTAGAGCGGCGGATAGGCGGTAATCAGGATGGGCAGCCCGCCGCTCTTTTCCGGCAGGGGCGGATAGAGGCTGGCGCCCGATCCGGCCACGTTTACGCCGTGGAGCATCATCCCTTCGACGTAGTCGAACTGGAAGGGTAGCCGCAGTTGGAGCGCCTGCCAGCCGGCAAGCAACAGGGCCGCCGCCAGCGCCGCCCCCCAGGCGATCCTGATCCAGGAAACGTGAAGCATCATCTCGGGAGGAACGGCACTACGCCGGACGGTTGACGCGGATCAATTGGCCACCAAGGTCAA
>JBKKAI010000042.1:0-6483 GCA_046714815.1 Terriglobia bacterium
CAAGCCGCTGGATATTGCGATCGAAGCGCAGGACCCGCTGCCCGAGCGCGTCGCGCCGTACTGAATTCTTCAATCCCTCCTTCCGCACCACCGGAAACCACGTGACTTACTGAAACCACGAAAGGCCAGAACCAGCAAGCGTTGGAGCCGCTGCTCGCCAGGAGCAGGAGCGCGCGCTCAACCAGACATAGTAAGCGAGCCAACACCGGGCACCGCTACTTGTCGGCAAGGAAGCAGGAGATGGCGGCCTGGTTCGAGCGCCGGCCGCCCTCACACCGGGTGGTTCCGCTCCCAGATGATGCGCAGGCCTTCGAGCGTGAGGTTCTCGTCCACTTCGCTGAAGAAGCGGGAGCCGCGGGCCATCAGCGCGGCCTGGCCGCCGGTGGCGATGACCTTCGCCTGGACGCCGAGCTCGGCTATCATGCGCTCGAGAATGCCGTCCACCAGCCCGACGAAGCCGTAATAGAGGCCGGACTGCACGCTGGCGGTGGTATTGGTGCCGATGACCCTGGCGGGCTCGCGAATATCCACGCGCGTCAGGCGCGCCGCGCGGCGGAACAGCGCTTCGGCGGCAATGCCCAGGCCGGGCGTAATGACGCCGCCCAGGTACTCGCCCTTCCTGGAAACCGCGTCAAAGGTGACGGCGGTGCCGAAATCAACCACGATGCACGGCCCGCCGTACTTATCGAAGGCCGCGACCGCGTTGACCAGGCGGTCGGCGCCGACTTCGGCCGGGTTGTCGTACAACACCTTGATTCCGGCGGCTGTCGCCGCGCTCACGAACAGCGGCGCGATGCCGAAATATTTCTGGGCCACGCGCTCGAGCGTGGAATCGAGCGGCGGCACGACGCTGGAAATAATGATGCCGTGGATGGCGGCCGGGTCCACGTGGTCCACGGCAAACAGGTTGCGGGCCAGGATGCCGTATTCGTCCACGGTCTGCTCGTGCAGCGTTGTGAGGCGCCAGTGCGCCAGCAGGCGCTGGCCGTCGAACAGACCCAGCACGGTATTGGTATTTCCGACGTCAATGACGAGGAGCATGGCGAATCATATCGGCCGCACTTTGCCGGCCAGGATCGGCTCCACCTCGCCCAGGTCGTCGCGGAGGACCAGCAGGAAACCGCTCGCGTCGAGTCCCTGCGTGAGTCCGGTGAAGCTCAGCCCTTCGCTTTCCACCCGCACGTGCCGGCCGTGGGCGAAACTGGAGCGCTTTTCAAATTCGGACAGGATCGCGGCGCCGCCGAAGTCCAGGAACTGGCGAAGGCGCCGGTCAAGCGCCGCCAGCATCGCCGCCAGCGCCGCGGCGCGCGAAACGCGCCGCCCGGCCACGCGCGCCAGCGAGGTAGCCTCGGCAGCGACCTCGGGGGGAAACTCACGC
This sequence comes from Terriglobia bacterium, assembly GCA_046714815.1. GTDB lineage: Bacteria > Acidobacteriota > Terriglobia > JAJPHL01 > JAPKYU01 > JBKKAI01. Next base: position 1,379 of record JBKKAI010000042.1, read on the forward strand.
TGGCTCACATTCAGCCCGATGCCCAGGACAATGTGCCGGACGCGCTCAGCCTCGGCGGTCATCTCCGTCAGTATACCGCAGCACTTCCGGCCGCCGGCCAGCACGTCGTTGGGCCAGCGCAGGTCAGCCCGCACGCCCGCAATCTCCTCGACCGCGTCGGCCACTGCCAGCGCCGCGCTCAGTGTCAGGATGGGCGCGCGGGCGGCGGGCAGCGGTTTTCCCTCCGGCGGCGGACGCAGGACCAGCGAGCAGTAGATACCGCCGCTCCGCTCCGAATGCCAGGCGCGCCCCATCCGGCCGCGGCCGGCGGTCTGCTCCTCGGCCACGACGATGGCGCCGTGCGGCGCGCCGCGATGCGCCAGATCCGCGGCCTCGTCCATCGTCGAGCCGACACTATAGTGGTGATGCACCCGGCTGCCGAACTGCGTTCCCCGCGCCGCTTCGCGGATCACCGAGGCGGTCAGGATGTCGGGGATGGATTTCAGGCGGAATCCGCGGCCGGGAATCCCCTCGATCTCCGCGCCGAATTCGCGAAGGCGGTCCACCCGCTCCTGCAGTGTGGAGTGCGGAATCCCCAGCTCAGCCGCGGCTTTCGCGCCGGATACCACGACCATGGCGTGGTCCACCAGCAGGTCGGCCAGGCGGTCCAGATCGCGAGAAACGTTGCGAGAAACGTCGCTGTCGGAAGCGCTCATCGGGGCTGCGGCCCGGAAGAGGCCGGCGGTTCGTCGAGAAGGAAGCTGATGTCGGCGGCCGGCGCCGAATGTGTGAGCGCGCCGACGGAGATGTAGTCAGGCCCGGCGAGCGCGTAGTCGCGGACATTGGCCAAAGTGATGCCGCCGGAAACCTCGACCTTCGGCGCCCACCCGGAGCCTAACGCTCCGGGCGGCGGCCGGAGATCGCCGCGCGCGCGGACCACGGCGACCGCGGCGCGCACATCGCCGGGAGTCATGTTGTCGAGCAGGACGCGGTGCGCGCCGGCGTCCAGCGCCTCGGCCAGCTCGGATTGGTCACGCACTTCCACTTCGATATTCAGCGCGGCTCCCACCGCCGCGCCAACGGCTTTCACCGCGCGCCGGATGCCGCCGGCGGCCGATACGTGGTTTTCCTTGATGAGCGGGGCGTCGTAAAGGCCGAAGCGATGATTGGAGCCGCCCCCGGCGGCCACCGCCCATTTTTCCAGCCGGCGCAATCCGGGCGTTGTCTTGCGCGTGTCGAGGATAGTGACGCCGGTGCCAGCCACGGCGTCCACAAAGCGGCGTGTAAGCGTGGCGATGCCGCTGAGACGCTGGATGAAATTCAGCGCCACGCGCTCCCGCTCGAGCAGCCGGCGCGCGTCTCCGGCGATCGAGGCGATGGTTTCGCCGGCGGCGACCCGCGCGCCGCTGGCGTAAGGAGTCTCCGGCTCGATTTCGTAGATCAGCGGCAACAGCTCGATGCCGGCCACCACCATGGCCTGCCGCGCCATAAACCGCCCGCGCGCCGTGGTCCCTTCCGGAACGCAGGCCGCCGTAGTGATATCGCCCGTTCCCAGGTCTTCTTCGAGGGCGCGGGCGATCAGCTCCCGTACTTCGCGCTCAGGCCAGGCTGGCAAGCGTTTCTTCGATCTTCTTCTGCTGGACGAGGTTGTCTTTGAGCAGTTGTTCGGCGCCGGCCACGATCTCCCGCGGCGCGCGCTCGCGGAATGTGGGGTTGGCCAGTTTCTGGTCGAGCGACTGTCGCTCTTGCCGCAGGCGCTCCTGCTCCTTGAGCAGCCGCCGGCGCTCGGCGTCCGAATCCACGGCGCCGGCCAGCGGCACGCGCACGTCGAACGCCTGCGAGTGGCGCAGCACGCCGCCTTCGCGCGCGGGCGGGGAATCGAGCACCACCAGGGGCGATACGGCGGCCAGCCGCTCGAAGCTGCCGCGAAACGCCCGGGCCAGCTCGCGCAATTCCGCGTCGGCGGAGTAGATCTCCGCCTCGATCCGCCGCTTCGGTTCCACCTTCAGCTCGGCGCGGATGTTCCGCACGTTCCCGATCGCTTCCTGGAGAGCGGCCATCCGCCGCTCGGCGTCTTCGTCGGTCCAGCCCGCCTCGGCGCGCGGGTACGGCTCGACCGAAATCGAAGCGCTGTTTTCGGCCGGCGGCCCCCCGGAGCGTAACGCTTCGGGCGGCGGCGCCGGCTGCTTCGTCAGCCGCTGCCACAATTCCTCGGTGATGAAGGGCATGAACGGATGCAGTAGCCGCAGCACGCGCTCGAACACCACCAGCAGGTTGTGCCAGGATGGCCCGGAGGCATCCAGTTTTTTCAGCTCGATATACCAGGCGCAGAACTCGTCCCAGAAAAAGTGGTAGAGCAGGTGCGCCGCCTCGTGGAAGCGGTAGGCGGCGAGGGCCGCGCCGATCTCCTCGGTGACGCGGTTCAGCCGCGAGAACATCCAGCGGTCCTCGAGCGATTCGATCCGTGGCGGCGCGCCGGTATAGAGGTGATCGCCCTTCATGAAGATGAAGCGCGCCGAGTTCCAGATTTTGTTGGCGAATTCGCGGGAACTCTGGATGCGTGCTTCGGAAAGCGTGATGTCGGTGCCGGGCGCGGCCATCACGGCCAGCGTGAAGCGCACCGCGTCGGTGCCGTAGCGCTCGGTGACCACCAGCGGGTCCACCACGTTGCCCTTGGTCTTGGACATTTTCTGGCGCTCGGCGTCGCGCACCAGCGCGTGGATGTACACCTCGCGGAAGGGCACGTCGCCCATGAACTCGATGCCCATCATGATCATCCGCGCCACCCAGAAAAACAGGATGTCGTAACCGGTGATGAGCAGCGACGTGGGATAAAAAACGCGCAGGTCCTCGGTGCGGTCGGGCCAGCCCATGGTGGAGAAGGGCCACAGGCCGGAACTGAACCAGGTGTCGAGCACGTCGGGATCCTGCTCCAGCCCGGGGCTGCCGCAGGCGCAGGCCTGCGGCGTCTCCCGCGACACGATGGTTGCGCCGCAGGCGCGGCAATACCAGGCCGGGATGCGGTGCCCCCACCAGAGCTGTCGCGAGATGCACCAGTCGTGGATGTTCTCCATCCAGTTGAAGTAATCGCGGCTGTGATTCTCCGGGGTGATGCGGATGCGCCCCTCGCGGACCGCCTCGATCGCCGGGCGGGCCAGCGGCCCGATGCGCACGAACCATTGCGTGGAGACGCGCGGCTCCACCGCCGTCCTGCAGCGCTGGCACTGGCCGAGCGGCACCGTGTGCGGCTCGATCTTCTCGATCAGGCCGAGCTTTTCGAGGTCGGCGACGATGCGCGAGCGGGCCTCCTCGCGCGAAAGGCCGGCATAGCGGCCTGCATTCTGGTTCATCCGCGCCTGCTCGTCCATCACGTCCACCTGCGGCAGGTTGTGGCGCTGCCCGATCTCGAAATCGTTGGGATCGTGCGCGGGCGTCACCTTGACCGCGCCCGAGCCGAATTCCGGGTTCGCGTAGGTGTCGGTGATCAGCGGGATTTCGCGGTCCATCAGCGGCAGCCGGATCTTGCTGCCGTGCAGGCTGCGATATCGCTCGTCGCCGGGATGCACGGCTACGGCGGTGTCGCCGAGCATCGTTTCCGGGCGCGTCGTCGCCACCACCACGTGGTGATCGGCGCCGATGATGGGATAGCGGATGTGCCAGAGGCTGCCGGGGCGCTCTTCGTGCACCACCTCGAGGTCGGAGAGCGCGGTCTGGCAGCGCGGGCACCAGTTCACGATGTAGCGGCCGCGGTAGATCAGCTCTTTTTCGTACAGCCGGACGAAGACCTCGCGCACGGCGCGCGACGGGCCCGGATCCATCGTGAATCGCTCCCGCGACCAGTCGCAGGAGGCCCCCAGCCGGCGCATCTGGTGGTAGATCGTATCGCCGTGCTCTTCCTTCCACTGCCAGACGCGGCGCTCGAAAGCCTCGCGGCCCAGCTCCTGCCGGCTGGTTCCCTCCTCGGCCAGCCGCCGCTCCACCATGAACTGGGTGCCGATTCCGGCATGGTCGGTGCCCGGAAGCCACAGCGTGTTAAAGCCGCTCATGCGCTTCCACCGAACGATGACGTCCATCTGGGTCTGCTCCAGCATGTGGCCCATGTGGAGCGAGCCGGTGACGTTCGGCGGCGGAATCACCAGCGAGAACATCGGGCGCGCGCTCTTCGGGTCGGCGCGATACAGATCGCGCTCGGCCCACCAGCGGCTCCACCGCTGCTCGATTTCGCCGGGTTCGTACGCTTTGGACAGTTCCTCGGGCATCAAGTCTTCGATTTTATCTCATCCCTGGCTGGGGCGAGAGCTAACTGGCTGGCCAACTGACCAGCGCCCCCGGTTCTGGTTGAATCGAACGGCGCTGCCAAGCGAGGCGAAACTCTCCGATGAACTGTTCTCCGCGAAGCTGCGGAAGAGTGACCAAGACGATAGAGAAGTGAAGAAAGCGGCGAGCGTTGCCGCAGCGGATTCACCGAAGAGCTTGTCGCGCGTCAGGATGGAAGTAAAGCCCGCACCGGCGGCGGCCGCGACCAGCTCTCCGTTGGTCAGCCCTTTCCATCCGCGCGATTCTGCGATAGCGGCTTCAATACCAAAGTCGCCGAGAACAGCCACGACTTTCTTTGGCATGTTTACGTCAAGCAGCCACATGCGGAGCGTCGAGGATTTCCGAAGCGACCCGCATCATCTCGGGTAGGGCTTCGTGAGGGAACGATCCGTAAGTCTCCTCGATTTCTTCGACGGTCATCCCCTCCGCCAAGCAGGAAAGAATAAACGAGACAGAGAAGCGCGTACCTCGGACAGCCAGTTTGCCGCCGAGCAGCTCCGGATCGGCAACGATCCAACGATAGTCCTTAAAGGCCTTCCACTCGTTCACTGGCACGAAATCACCTTGTGCCCATATTAGACCACATGCGGCAAGTCTGAGGTCGCTAATTAGAGGGCTTAGAGGGCCTTAGAGGCGCCGTGGGCGTGCCGCCTGCAAATGCAGGTGAAATGCAGGTGGCTTTGAGCGGCCGCATTGAAAACAAAAGGCTTTCCCCGCCACGGCCGCCGGAGCAGGGTTTTCTCGCTTAAACGCCTATATATCTAGCAGATAACTTGTCGTCCGCCTGATCGCGCGAACTCCCGCCCGGT
>JBKKAI010000043.1:0-2851 GCA_046714815.1 Terriglobia bacterium
GCCCCGCTCACGTAGCCAAACGCCAGATACTCCGCGATCCGGTCAGCGTCCGGCGCGGCTTCGATCACCGGATGCCGCAGCAGCGCCTTGATCTCGCTGGCGAAGGCAAACGTCCGGCCGTCCCAGAAATAGTAGAACGGCTTGATGCCCAGCCGGTCCCGGGCCGCCACCAAACGGCGGTTATTTTCATCCCAGATGGCGAAGGCGAACATGCCGCGGAACCGTTCCAGGCATTCCGGCCCCCACTCTTCCCAGCCGTGCAGAATCGTTTCGGTGTCGGAACGGTTGGCGTAACGGTGTCCGGCCTGCTCCAGCAACGGGCGTGTATCGGCATGGTTGAAGATCTCGCCGTTGAATACGATCACGCGGCTGCCGTCTTCGTTGAACATCGGCTGATGCCCGCCGGCAAGGTCGACGATACTCAGGCGGCGGTGGCCGAGAAATGCCGGCGCTGAAACATAGTGTCCACTGTCGTCTGGGCCGCGATGCGCGATGGCATCGGTCATCCGCTCCAGAATCGCCCGGGCGTTGGAGGGAGCCGCGAGGCTGACAAAACCGGCGATGCCGCACATATTGCTAAAGCCGCTCCCCCTTCGCGGCGCCGCGCGGACGCGAGTAGATGCGGTAGCCAACCGTGCACAGATTCTCCGGATTCTGGCCCTGAAACGGAGTGGCTAGCGGGAAGCCGCTCTTTATCTCGGCCATCGCCGCCGCATCGATATAGGGACGGCTGTGAAAGATCTCGTGACCGGATTCTTCGTACAAGCGGTCATAGTCGTTGCGCCGCAGGCGGTTGTGATAGGCAAACTGGTTGTCGTTGTAGCGCGACCATTCTTTTTCTTCGAACCGCAGAAAGTGAATCGAGCTAATCGAGCGGTCGTCGTGCGCGCAATGATCGGACGGATCGATATGGTGGCAGGCAACGCCGCCGGGCGAAAGAAGACGGCTGCACTCGCGCAAGATGGCTTTGATCTCTGGCTCCGGAATGTGCTCAAACACGGTATAGGAAAACTGGAGATCGATGCTTCCATTGGCGAGGCCCGTGCGGCTGGCATCGGCGGGTGCGTGGTATTGAATCCCGGCCTTGGCGCGCAACGCGGCCAGATCGCCTGCTGCCGCTAGATTATCCAGCCGCTTGGCGAAATCGCCGGGTTCGGTGACGGTCTCAAAAATACGCGCCAGCTCTTCCGCATTTCGCAACATCGCCGCGATACTGGCCATCACCAGTTCTTCGCGCAGGTATGGGTTCAAATCGAAGGTATGAACCGAGCTGGCGCCGCAGAGATAGAACGCCACCAGCATATCGAGCCTTCTCCCGCTGCCGACTTCCATGACTCGCTTCCCGTCGATCACTATTCCCCTTTCTTTCAACTCGGCGACGGTCTCGACCGCGGCGCGCAGCATCGGCATCGGATCCGGCGGATGGCGCAGGCTGCCAAAATGGCGCTGGAGGAAATAATAGATAGAGTCTTTGGCCGGCAGAGCGGCGCACACTCGTTGTACCGCCGCTTTTTGTTTCCAGTGCAATCGGGCCGCCTGTCTCTATTCTTGCATCCTCCCCGTCCACCGCGCAGACCGCGCAGTGATCTCAACGGGAAAGACACATGTTCCGTGTTACGATCAATCGTGACCGGACCGGCAACCGCCGCTCTTACCTCTCCGGATACCGTCCGGGGCAGGCAAGAGCATCTCTCCGGCCTCGCTCACCGGGCCGCTGAGATAGCAGAAAAGGCGCAGTCGGCCAACACGCGCCGGGCCTATCGGTCCGACTGGGCCGATTTCTCCACTTGGTGCGCCGGGAAGGGTTTGCCGTTTTTGCCCGCCGAAGCCGGGACGGTGATTCTCTACCTCACTGATTTATCGAGCCGTGCCAAGGCCTCGACACTGGCCCGGCGGGTTGCCACCATCTCACAGGCGCATGAGGCGGCCGGACTGGAGAGTCCATCGAGCCGCACCGCCGTCCGCCTGTTTTTGAGAGCGCTGCGGCGTGACAAAGCCGGACAGGGGATTACCGCAAGCGGTAAGCGGCCGATTCTTGGTCCGGAGTTGTGCGCCATGCTTGGATCGGTTCCGCCGACCCTTCTAGGCATGCGCGACCGCGCTCTACTCCTGCTCGGATACCTGGGGGCTTTCCGGCGCTCGGAACTGGTTGCCTTGGACGTGGAGCACATCGAGGCGGTCGACAAGGGGCTGATCGTCCACCTTCGCCGGAGCAAGACAGACCAGGAAGGCAAGGGCCAGAAGAAGGGTATTCCCAAAGGAAAACCGGAACAGCGCAGTTGCCCTGTGCAGGCACTGGCGGATTGGATCGAGGCTGCCGGCCTCAAACAGGGACCGCTTTTCCGGCCCTTGGATCGAGGCGGAAAGATCCTTCCCGGAAGGCTTTCGGACCGCGCGGTTGCGCGGGCGGTGAAGCGCTATGCCAAGGCGGCTCATCTGGATCCGGCCTGTTTGGGCGGGCACAGTCTCCGCGCTGGCCTGGCCACCGCGGCCGCTATCGCCGGCAAGTCCGAACGCGCCATCATGAACCAGACCGGCCACAGAAGTGTTGCCACCGCACGGCGCTACATTCGCGATGGGAACCTGTTCCGCGACAACGCCGCCGAGGACCTACTATCCTTTTAAGTGGCGCGCAAAACGGGCTGTCAACTCGGGGCTGCCTGAAGGCGGCGGTTGTCAGGTGCACGTGTCGGCCATGCCGGAAATCGTCACCTGTGGCCGCTCCCTGGAAGAAGCCCTCGCGGGGCGGTGTGCGGTGAGCCGGCCGCAGCGCCCTTGGGTTCGACGGCCACAAAGACGTGGCGCGTCCCGGCCCGTCTGTATTTGTCCGGGACGTTCCTCGGGCCGCGCC
>JBKKAI010000044.1:0-6302 GCA_046714815.1 Terriglobia bacterium
GTTCTTCGACGGAACGAACTGGCGCACCAAGGGCGACGGGTCGAACAACGGCGGTGCTGGGATGCTTACCAGCAACGCGGATGGCAACCTGCGGTTCTATGTTATCCCCACCACGGGCGGCGCGGACCAAACCATTTCCGACGCCACGCTCGGCTCTACCTATCAACGATTCATGATCACGACGGACGGAAATCTTCTCTTCTCCAGTGGCACGTCGTTCTTCGGCACCTTCGACCACGCCATCACCGCGAATCGCACCTGGACGCTGCCCGATGCGGGCGGGAACATCCCGGCGTTGCCGAGCGCAGCCACCACGGAGACGGGCTCCGGCGCGATCGTTCGTCAGACTTCGTCGACGCTGGCCGGCACGCCGGTGATCGGCGATGGCGCCGGCAACGACTACCTGGCGGCCACAGCCGAGGCGTCAAACCCGAGCTGCGCGGCGGGCAACTATCGCTTATGGGCGAACAGCGGCGACGGCAGGTGGAAGAAGTGCCAGAACGGCACGATCAGTGACCTGGACACGGACACAACCGCAGCCCACGCGCTGCTCTCTTCCACTCACTCGGACGCGGCCGCGGGTTCCGTCGTTCGCGGCGACGTGGTGGTCGGCAACTCGACGCCGGCATGGTCCCGCATGGGGATCGGCGCGGCGAACCGGGTGCTGGCTTCCAATGGCACCGACCCTTCCTGGACCGCGCTGACCACCTCGCACCTGCCGGCGGAAGTCGTCCATAACAACCAGGCCAACAGCTACGCGGCCGGCAGCAAACAGACGTTCCAGAACTCGGCGACCACCGCCGGCGCAAACCTGGCATCGAGCGCCGATCCCTCGACGCCGGCGCTGGGCGAGTTGTGGCTCAACACGTCGGACTTGAAGTGGCGCGGGGCGGCCGCGACGCAGACCGCCGAGCGGCTCGCGAACAAGGATGCGGCCTCGGGCTATGCCGGCTTGACGGGCTCGACAAAGCTGAACCCGGCGCACGGCCAGGAAGTGTGGGCTTTGGCCGACCTCTCGGACGTCACTGGCGCGACCGGCTCTGGCAACACAGTGGCGCTCGGGACTTCGCCGACACTCGCCGGCACGCCCGTCATTGGCGACGGCGGCGGCAACGACAAACTTTCGTTCAGCGAGGAAGCGACGAATCCGACCTGCGCCGCGGGCGATTATTTCGTCTGGGCCAACTCGGCCGACCTGAAGCTGAAGAAATGCCAGAACGGCACGATCACCGACCTGGATACGACGAGCGCCGGCGGCGGCTACGACACGCTGAAGGGAGATACCGGCACGGCGACGCGCAGCGGGTCAGAGGCAATCAAAATCGCCGGCACGGCAGGGGAGGTCTCGACCACGGCCGCCGATGGCGCCGACGACACTGTCACCGTTTCGCTGCCGGCCACGCTCACCACAGCGAAGACCGTATCGGCGACCTGGGCCTTCTCCAAGAGCGATACCGGCACTACCGACCTGTACGCCGTCCGCCCCTCGGTCACATCGTCCAACACCAGCGGCACGCGCGCCCTGGCGGCGGCCATCGAGGCGAAGGTCACTCACGATGCCGCCGGTGGAACGGTCACTGACGCGGCGGGCCTGCTGGCGCGCACCAACGTCAAGAGCGCCGGCACGCTCACCAATAATTACGGGCTGAAGGTAGAGGATCAGGGCGGCGTAGGCACGAACAACTGGGCGATCAAGACCGGCACGGGCCTGGTTTCCTTCGGGGACACCGCGGAAGCGCTCGCCGACAGCGCTTCGACGGCCGCAGGCACGACGGCCGGCTACTTTCAGGCCAGCGGCAGCAACGCGAGTGGCACAAAACCACGCGTGACGGGGCTGGAAGGATACGCCTTTCAGAACGGCGCCGGCAACGTCACGAACCTGTGGGGCGTGGCTTCGTATGCGGAGAAGAATGGAGCCGGGGCCGCGACAACGATGGCTGGCGTGTATGTGTTCTCGAACGTCAAGAACGCGGGCACGGTAACCGACAACATCGGTCTGAGAATTGAGAACCAGACGGCGGGCACCAACAACTGGGCGATCAAGACCGGCACGGGCCTCGTGGAGTTCGGCGACAACCTGAAGTTCAGCGGCGGAGCCGCCACCATCACCAACACCGGCACGCTCACGCTGCCCACATCGGCCGATACGCTGGTCGCCCGCGCCACCACGGACACGCTGACGAACAAGACGCTCGATGCCGAGGGTACGGGCAACACGATTACGCAGCCGGTGAAAATCTGGATTCCGGCGGCGGGCTGCAACAACGCGGCGGCGGCAAGCAACTGGGACCTGCCGACTTCGAACCCGGCCGTTGCGGCCTGCGTGACGGGAACGAACACGCAGAAGGGCGTTCTCGACTTTGCCGACGGCGCGAACGCCCTCACCGCGCAGCAGACGCTGATGCTGCCGAGCGTGGACTGGACCGGCGCGATTGACGCGCGGGTGAAGTGGCTCAGCGCCACCACAACGGGCGACGTGGTTTGGCAGGTGGCCATCGCCTGCGTAGCCGACGGCGAGACCGATGACCCGGCCTTCACCGATACCGTGTTCACCGTCGACACGACGAAGGGAACGACGCTCCAGACCAATGACGCTGGGCCGCAGGCGATCACGACCACCGGGACCTGCGCCGCCGGCGAGCTTGCCCACCTGCGGATCAAGCGCGATCCCGCTCACGCATCTGACACGATGGCCGGTACGGCACGGCTGATCGGCGTGGAGCTCACACTCAGGAGGCAAATGTGAAAAAGTTCTTTTCCTGGGAGCGCGGGCATCTTGCCCGCTTCTTGCTCGCTCTGTGCCTCTGTGTCTCTGTGGCTGTTCTTCTGCTGGCGGATACCACCGGCGATCTTCGCCCAACGGCGGACGGCGGCAGCGAGCAATGGACGAACGAAGCGGGCACGGCGTGTTCCAGCGCCACCTGTGATACCGAAGTGAATGAGGCTTCGGGCGCGAACTGCTCGACGACGCCCGGCGACTCGACGGACAACAAGTCCGGGACGACCTCGGGCCAGGTGCAGCGCTACGACATTGACGAATCGAGTATCCCGGGCGGCGCAACCATCACCAGTGCCGTGGTGCGCGGGTGTGTCATACGCGGAGGCAGCCAGAACGCGGGGTTTACCTTCCGCTTCTGCGTCAACGGGACCTGCACGGTTTCCAGCACGCTCACCTCCACTTCGGCTTACGCAGACTATTCCGCTACTCTCGATTTTGCGGACGACGTGAAGGACGGCTCCGACGACTACGAGATCGGTGTGGCCAACACCCAGGCGCGCGACGTGTGGTTGACCGCCATCAAGGTGGACATCACGTTCACGCCGCCGGCCGGCGGCGGGCCGCGCCGCCTTTACATCTCCCGGCTGAGCCCCGCGGGATCTTCCCGATGACCCCGGCACTGAGATACCTGCTCAGCGGCCTGGCCGCCGGCCTGCTGCTCATCGCCTGTATCGTGGCGTTGCAGGTGAGTTTTTTCGTGGCCCAGGCTGCTGACGCCTTCACGGCTTTTCAGCGGCAGGCGAGCGATGTGCTGGCGGTGGTGCACGCCGGCGCCGTCGAGCAGCGCCGCTATCACAAGGCACTGGCGCGGAGCGCGGCGATTGACGCCGCGCGCCTGGGACGCCTGATCGAGAATACGGACCGCCGGCTCGAGCGCGTGACGCAGTCCTGGGAGGCGCTGGCCTCGCAAACACAGAAGAGCGCGCACGAAGCCGGGCAGGCCCTGCGCTATCTCGGAACCCAGACAGATGCTGTGGGGTATGAGATCCAGCTTCTGCTGGCCTCCAGCCGCGGCACGATGGACAACCTGGAGCGCCTGGCCGCCAACCCGGCCCTCGGCAGGGCCGCGGCCAACCTGGAGCGCGCCACCGGCGGCCTGGACAAGACCACCGCGGCGGCCGCGGAGGCCGCCGAGCATCTCCGCGATGCGCTTTCGCCCCGGCGCAAGGGCTTCTGGCGCGCTGTGTTCGAGTGGTTGCTGCCGCGTCCCACCATTCCGCTTCGCCCCTGAGGTTGAACCATGCGACTCCCCGACCCGGCCCTTCCGTTCGAGGCGCAGACCGCCGACGTCCTGCTGGCCATGTGCATCTTCGGAGAAGCCCGAGGCGAGTCCGAAGCGGTAAGGCGGGGAGTCGCGCAGGTTGTCCGGAACCGCGTCCGCGACCGCGAACAGCGATACGGGCGAGGGTGGCACGGCGTCATCCTCAAGAAATGGCAGTTCTCCTGCTTCCTCCCGGCCGACCCGAACCGCGCCAAGCTTCTCCGGCCCCAGGATTATGAAAGCCCGCAAGTCTGGCGCGGCTGCTGGAAGATCGCGCAAGAGGTCTACTTCGGTCACGTCGCGGACAACACCGGCGGCGCCACTCATTACTTCGATGACTCGATGACAGACAATCCACCCCGTTGGGCCAGGCAGTTTGCTCCGACGGTCAAGCTCGGGCGGCTTAACTTCTTCCGCACTGCCGGCTAATACTGCCGGCCAACCGGAAGCCCCGGCCAGCCGGAAGCCCGATATCACTGGCCCGTCTTCTCTTTCCTATGGTCGTAGCGATGCGCAAGACCGAGTCGCTTCCCGCGGATACCTACCTGGACACGGCGCCGCCGCGCGAGCTTCAGGAATTGAACGCCGCGTTGGGTGCGCGGGTCGTTGGCCAGGACGAAGCGATTACCGAGATCGTGCGGGCGCTGGTCCGCTACCGCGCGGGGCTTGCCGGGCAGGAGTGCCCGATCGGGGCCTTTCTGCTGCTGGGCCCCAGCGGCGTCGGCAAAACACTGACGGTAGAGGCGCTGGCCGAACTACTGCACGGCTCTCCCCGCGCAGTGCTGAAAATTCACTGCGCCGAGCTGCGCAGCGACCATGAGCTGGCCCGCATGAAGGGCTCGCCTCCGGGCTACGTCGGCTGGAAGGAGTGCGTCCCGCTCTTTCACGAGGTCAAGCTGAAAGAGGTGCGCCTGCGTGAAGCCCCCGCGCTGGTGCTGTTCGATGAGATCGAAAAAGCGCACCCCGCGTTGTGGGACCTGCTCCTCGGCTTGTTGGATAAAGGAGAGGTGGTCCTCAACGACAACACCCGGACCGACTTCCGCAAGACGATGGTCTTCCTGACGGGCAACCTGGGCGCGCGGGAAATGACCGACGCCCTCAGCGGCTCGATGGGCTTCCAGCCCCACACCCGCGGCGATGTCGCCGGGATCGCCACGCGCGCCGCAGACCGCCTTTTTTCGCCGGAGTTCCGCAACCGGCTCACCGCCACTCTTACCTATCGCGCGCTCGGTTGGGAGGCCATCCTACGCATCTGCCGCCTGGAGCTGGGCCGGCTGAGCGCGCTGTTGCGCGGCGGCCCGGCGGGCATTGTCCTGCAGTTCGAAGGCGCCGCTGTCGAACAGATTGCACGGCAGGGATCCGGCCCCGAACCCGGAGCGTTCCGCTCCGGGGTGGCGGGAGAAACATCCGCCGCTCACCGGCGGAGCGGCGCGCAAGTACAACCCGGCGCATCCGTGTTCGGCGCGCGCCATCTCCGGCGTGTAATCGAGCGGATGCTGAAGGACCCCCTGGCCTACCTGCTGGCTTCCGGCGGCATTCAGCCAGGCGATTGCGTGGTTGTATGCGCGGGCGCCGGCGACGGGCAGCCTTTGCGCTTTCGCAGGAGGCAATGATGGATCGGACCGACCATGAACGACTCGCAGTCATCGAAGAGGTTGTGCTGCGGCTGGAGGAGCGCCTGCTCGGCAACGGCCAACCGGGTGAAATCACGATCATCAAAGAGCGGGTGCGAAAACTGGAGTCCTGGCTGTGGCGAGCCGCGGGCGCCTGCGGCCTGTTGGCCGCCGCCCTGGAACTATTCGACCATCCGCTCGCCCGGTTGGCCGGCAAGTAGCGAGGTTCCGAATGAAAAACCCTTTCTTCTGGCTGGCGTTTACCTGCGTGCTTTTTTCGGGCGCCTACGCCTTCCTTCATCCCGGGCCGGACTCCCTGGACATGCTGCGGGAGATTTCGATCGGCATCCTGGTGGGCAAGTACGCCCTGGCCAACGGATCGAGCGCCGGCGCGAAATAACCGGACCGTCCGGCTGAAACGAGGAGAACTCCAATGAGTGCTTTCCTGACGTATTTTCGTATGATCCTGCAGATTCTGCCCGAAATCATTGCCATGGTGAAGATGATCGAGGGCCATGCCGGCGAAGTATCGAAAGCCGGCGCCGGCAAGCTGGAGCTGCTGAGGGCGCTCGTAACCGACGTCTGGAGCGCGCTCGATCCGGCGGCGCGCGAACAGGTTGCGCTGGAGACGCTGATCAGCGGGGCCACC
>JBKKAI010000045.1:0-3268 GCA_046714815.1 Terriglobia bacterium
GCCGCTGGGTGCTGGACGGATGGGAATCGTCCGGCATTGTGTCGTTCATCAGCGGCCAGCCGCTGGGGATCGGCTTTTCCACCACCGACGGCGCCGATATCAGCGGCTCTCCGACCGAGGATCTGAGGATTGACGTGGTCGAGAATCCGGTGCTGCCCAAGAGCCAGCGGACATTTTCGCGCAACTTCAACACCAACGCCTTCCGGCGTCCCGCGCCCGGCGCCACAGGCAACGCCGCCAAGGAGTTGATCCGCGGCCCGGGCACCAACAACTGGGACCTCTCGCTGTTCAAGAACTTTTATTTCGGCGCCGACGGATCGAAGAACCTGCAGCTTCGCTGGGAAACCTACAACTCCTGGAACCACACCCAGTTCAGCTCGCTCGACACCGGCGCGCGCTTCGACCCGAGCGGCGCCCAGGTCAACGGGCGCTTCGGAGAGTTCACCGACACGCGCCCGGCCCGCCGCATGGTGCTGGCCCTGCGTTTTACTTTCTAATTCGGCAGCGCCGGGCGCGGGAGTGGTTTCGCGCAGGCGGCTGCAAGGGCGTCACTGATTGGCCCATATGCGGGAACACACACGAAGGGAATTCCTGCGGCAGGCGGCGGTGGGCCCTTCGCTGGTGTGCAGCCTGGCGGCGGGATGGCAGGAGTTGCTGCGCGCGCAGGGCCGGCCGTCCGCGCCGCCGGCGCCGGCGCCGCGCTATGACCTTCTGGTTAAGGGCGGCAGGGTGGTGGACCCGTCGCAGGGGCTCTCGGTGTCGAGCGATGTCGGCATCTCCGGGCAGAAGATCGCGCGGGTGGCGTCCGGCATCGCCGAAAGCGAAGCCCGCCAGGTGCTGGATGCGCGCGGCATGTTGGTCACGCCGGGACTCATTGATATTCACGTCCATGTTTACGATGGAGTGGCCCCGCTGGGCATCCCCGCCGATCCCAACTGCATTGCCAAGGGCGTGACCACAGTGGTTGACGCCGGATCGGCGGGCGCGCACACCTTTCCGGGTTTCCGCAAACACGTCATCAACGCTGTGGAAACACGGGTCTACGCCCTGCTGAACATTTCCGTGGTCGGTCAGGCGACGCTGTCGCAGGACAACCCGTACGGCGAGCTGCTCGACCTGCGCTATGCCAATCCCAGGTTGGCGATCCGGACCATTGAGCGCAACCGCGACGCGATCCTGGGGGTGAAGATTCGGCTGTCGCGAAACATTGCGGGCGATCATGACCTTGCTGCCCTGAAGCTGGCGCGGGAAGCGGCCGACGCCGTGAAGTTGCCCCTGATGGTGCATATCGGCGGGACGCAGTCGCCGCTGAAGGACATCCTGGCGTTGCTCAAAAAAGGCGACGTGGTGACCCACAGTTTTCGCGGCGGGCCGGGTGGGATCCTGGACGACCGCGGCCGGGTGCTCGCCGAGGTGCGCGCCGCGGTGGCGCGCGGCGTCCACCTGGATGTGGGCCACGGCGGCGGCAGCTTTTCGTTCGACACCGCCGAGAAAGCGTTGAAACAGGATGTGCTTCCCGGCACCATCTCGAGCGACGTGCACCAGTTCAACGTGAACGGCCCGGTGTTTGATCTGGCCACCACCCTCTCCAAATTCCTGCACCTGGGTTTGACGCTGGAACAGGTGATCGAGCGGGCCGCCACGAATCCCGCCAACACCTTCGGTTTCCCAGCGGGCCTGGGAACTCTGCGCGAGGGCGCCGAGGCCGACGTGGCGGTCTTTCGCCTGGCCGAGGGGGACTTCGAGATGATGGACGCGCTCGGGCAGAAGCGCCTGGGACACCGCAGGCTGCTGCCGGTGGCCACGGTCAAAGCGGGAAAAATCTACGGCTCCGCCTCGATCCCCGTGGTGCGCCTGTAGGCTTATCTATCTACTCCGGTCAGGGCTTGCGCAGCCAGTAAGAGTTGGCGGTCGAGAGGCGCGTCTGTGAGAGCCGGCAGAGGCCGGCCGCCCGCTTGTGCGAGACTCGCTGGTCATGCCATACTGCGGGCCGCAAAGCCATTCGAAACCAAGGAGGAGAGGATGCGCCGTCTTGCGCTGCTCGCACTGGTTATTTCTATGTCCGCCGGCTTGGTCCGCGGACAGTCAACCTACGGCGGAGTTGTCGGATCCGTCACTGACGCCGCACAGGGTGTGATCGCCGGCGTCAACGTCAAGCTCACCGAGGTGCGCACGAACGTCACCCGGACGACAACCTCCACCCCTCTTGGGACCTATGAGTTCGTCAACGTCAACCAGGGAACATACCGGATCGAGGCGGAGAAAGACGGATTCGGCAAGTTCACGACGCGCGACTTCGAGGTCGCGGCGCGGCAAACCGTGCGCATTGACGTGGCCATGGCGGTGGCCGCGGTGACCGAGCAGATCCAGGTGCGCGACGTCGCGCCGCTGGTCAACACCGAGAACCCCACCATTACCGGCGCGCGGAGCAACCGCGAGCTGCAGCAGCTTCCGTACACGTTCCGCACCACCAACACCTCGCCGATCCCGGCGATCGCCGTTCTGCCGGAAGTGCAGAAAAGCTCGGCGGGCAACGAGTTTTCGCTCTCCGGCAGCCTGCCTTATCAGAACGAAGTTTCCGTTGACGGGGTCATGACCACCAACGTCCGCCGCAACGGCATCGGCGACGGCGGCGAGAACATCTTCCCTTCGCTGGAAACGATCCAGGAGATCAAGGTCAGCTCGATCAACAATCCGGCTGAGTATCCCCAGATGGGGGACATCACCACCATCACCAAGGGCGGCACGAATCAGTTTCACGGAACGGCCTTCTGGAATTACAACGGCAACAGCCTCAACGCCAACCCCAACTACTTCAGCCGATCGCTGCCCGCGCGCAGCACCAACAACAACACCGGCGCCAGCCTGGGCGGGCCGATCTTCCGAAACCGGACCTTCTTCTTCGGCGCCTACGAGCGGTTGAGCATTTACGGTCTGGGAGTGGGCGTGGCGAACGTGCCCGAAGCGGACTTCCGCACGGGCAACTTTTCGCGGCTGGCCACCGCCATTAACGACCCGCTCACCGGGACCCCCTTCACCGGCAACACGATTCCTTCAAACCGGATCAACAGCGTCAGCCGTGTGATCCTGGACCGCTTCGTTCCTGCGCCCAATTCGGGCACACTCCAGCGCCGGTACGCCATCTCGACGTCCACGGTCTCCAACCAGTTCGACACCCGCATTGACCATACCTTCAGCCAAAGACACAACATTTTCGGGCGCTACAGCCTGAAAAACTGGGACCGTGTCTCGCCGACCAGCTATGAGG
>JBKKAI010000046.1:0-7338 GCA_046714815.1 Terriglobia bacterium
GTGCATGATAAGATACGGCTATGCGAACAGCGGTCCTGGCGTTGAGCGTGGGCCTGCTGGCGGCGGTGGCGCCGGCGAGCCGGGCACCGGGCCTGCCGGCGGCGAGCGGAGCGGCGGTGGAAGTTGGCAAGCCCGTGCCGGATTTCCGTGTCGGCACCACCGGCGGGAAAACGGTGGAAGGGAGCGAGTTGCGCGGCAAGCGCGTCCTGGTGTTTTTCTGGGCCTCTTGGTGAAGCTGCAGCCGCCAACTGCCGGTCTGGCAGAAATTCTACAAGAAGCACGCGGGAAAGAACTTCACCGTGCTCGGCGTGGCCATGGACGCCGCCAATCCCCGCCGGGCCGCCGAGTATTACAAGGACGCCGGCGTCGGCTACCTGCAGGGCATTGACCGCGCCAATACGCTATTCAAGGATCTGGGCTTCGAGCGTATTCCGAGCGGCATGTTGCTGGACGAAAACGGCATCGTGCGGTTCGCGAAGTTCGGCGGCTTTGAAGCCGATGACAAGGCGACCGTGGATCAGCTCGAAGAACTTCTGAAACAAGGAGCAATGTAATGGCTGGATCACCTTCCTATAATGACGCCGATCTGTTGCTGCGCGTCTACGACATGCGGCGCGAAACGCGCCTTCGCCAGGCGCGCGACTTTGTCCTCGGCAAGGCCTCCTTCACCGACTTTGCGGATTTCAAGAAAAAGTATCCGATGGAGTCCAAGGGAAGCCGCATGTTGGGCATGGTCTTCACGTATTGGGACATGACCTGCGCGCTGGTGGAGCGCGGCCTGCTTGACGAAGCGCTGTTCAACACCTGCAACACCGAGCACGTCTTCCTCTGGATGAAGTATCGAGCGGCGATCCACGGGATGCGCGAGGAGTATCGCTATCCCGCCATGATGAGCAGCCTGGAGAAGGTGGCGGCGCGCCACCCCTTCGCTGCGCAGATGGAAGCTTGGGTGACGTCGCAACAGCCGGCGGCCGCGGCAGGGAAGCGGGCGAAGGCGAAGCGCAAAGCGGCAGGCCGATAACGGACTAACCCGAGCGGCCGTAATTCAGGCCGACGAGAAGGAACGAAACACCCACCAGCAGCAGCGCCGCGTAGCCGGCCAGCCGCCAACCGACAATCGCGGCGCGGCGGAACGGGGGTGTATCGCCGACCAGCGCTCCAAAGGCCAGGCCCGCCGCCAGCCCGCCGATGTGCGCGGCATTGTCAATTCCCGGCAGGATGAAACCGAATGCCAGGCCGTAGATGGCCCAGCGAACGTACATTGTCTTGATCTGTTCGCCCAGTGCGGTGCGGTGGCGGTATCCGTAAGTGATCATCAGGCCGATCAGGCCGAACAGGGCGCCGGAAGCGCCAACCATGACGGCGAGCGGCTGGTAGAAAAAGCTGGCGAGGCTGCCGGCCACGCCCGCCAGGATGTAAAGGACCAGGAAACGCGCCGTGCCATACATTTCCTCGACCGTGGGTCCCACGTCGAACAGCACCCAGGCGTTGAACAGCAGGTGCATGAATCCGCTATGCAGGAACATGGCGGTGACCAGGCGCCACCATTCGCCCGTCGCCACGTGGTAATCGCGCGCGCCCAGCGCCATCAGGGTGTGGGTCGGCATTCGCCACACCAGCGAGTCGAGGCCGACGCCGCTGCGTATCGCCGCCAGCAGCGCCACGCCAAACAGCAGGAAATTGGCCGCCAGCAGCAGCGTGGCGCAGCGCTGCCCCTCCGGCAGCACGCCGGCGATCAGGCGCCGGATGCCCACGCGGTGAAGCGCCGACAACTGCTCGCTGCAGAACGGGCAGCGTGACTCGCGCGGCCCCACCAGCGCTCGGCACGCGGGGCACACCTTCTGCTTTATCGCGCTGGTCTTCATCAGTTCGCGGAGGTTCTCGATCCCGGCATCGAACGAGCGCCGGTAGCGATCCAGCTTCCATCGCAGGCGGGGAGAAAGAGGCATGGCCGGCAGCGCGCGCAGCGGAGAGGCCGCCACGTCCGCGGGTGACATTATAGTATCCGCCCTCCCGTGCCGGCCCGGCCTATAATCCATGCAAGGTGTGATTCAATGAGCACTCAGAAGAAGAAACGTGGTTTTTCGAGGATGGAAGACGCCGGCCGGGCGCTCGACCGTGAGCTCGACCGGCTGGTTGCTTACATCAATGAAACCGTCGTTCCCGCCGCGCGCCAGGATTCGGAGAAGCTGCTGCGGCGGGCGTCGGAAAAGCTGAAAGACTTGGCCGACCGGCTGGCGTCGGAGACGATAGCCGCGGGCCTGAAAACCACGGACAGGAAAATGTGAAATCTCGCCCGGCCCCGCCCCGGCAACTCGTCGCGCTGCTGATCGCCGCGCTGGTCCTGGCCGCCTCCGGCGGCGGCTGCGGGAGGAGAAAAGGCGGGGTGCGCGCCGGCGCGCGCGCGCCGCGTCCGCCCAGGCCCGCCGAGGTTCGCCCGGTAGGGCACGTCGAGCGCGGATACGCGAGCTGGTACGGGAATCCCTACCATGGCCGCGCCACCTCCAGCGGCGAAATCTACGACATGCACCGCATGACCGCGGCGCACCGCACGCTGGCCTTCGGCACAGAGGTCGAAGTGAAGAACATGGAGAACGGCGAGAAAACGCGGGTGCGCATCAACGACCGCGGGCCGTTCATAGACGGGCGGATCATTGACCTGTCGCTCACCGCCGCCAAGGCGATTCACCTGGTCGGACCCGGAACGGCGCTGGTGGAGATGAAGGTGGTCAGCGTGCCGGAGCACGTGGCCGCGGCGGCCGCGGGCCGCCCGATCCTTCGCCCGGCGGCAACGGGCACCCCGGCGATTTCCGGCCGGTACACGGTGCAGGTGGGCGCCTTCGCCGATCGCCGCAATGCCGACCGCCTGCGCGAAGACCTGGCGCGCCGCTACCCGCAGTTCCCGGTGAATACCGCGCCCACTCCCGACGGCAGCCGCCACCGCGTCTGGGTCGGCAACGAGCGCGACGAACCCTCCGCCGGCGCCATCGCCGACCGCCTCCGCCAGGACAACCTCACCGCCTTCGTCGTCCGGCTGGATTAAAGGCGCTTCGAAACCCACGCACAGGCAAGAATGCCTGTGCCACGTGGAACTGGCTACTGGCGCGCCGGGAGCGGTTCGAGGTCAATGCGCCGAAAAAAAAGCTCGGCGCCTTCGGACTGGAACAGAAGCCTGCCCTCTTTGAGTCCGGCCCTGGTCCCGCTGTTGACCACCTTGCCGTTGACCATGTAGGTGATCCGGTCGCCGTCGCAAATCGCTTCCAGCCGCGTCCATTGGCCGTAGGGACTTTCCACGTCTTCGCGGCCGCGGAACCCGAGCTTGTCTGTCCAATCCACATCGCGGCCGAACCAGTTGATCCGCCCCCGGTCAAGCTGGGCGGGCGCGCCCTGCGGATCGTAGACCGTCTCTCCGTCGCGGTCTTTGCGGACGGTGGCGGTGAGCGATGGGCGGAGCATGTCGCCCTGCTGGTTGTACCCGCCGACAAGAATAAAGTCGCCGACGCCGCCCTCGATAATCTGGAACTCGATCGAGCGCATCCACGGCCCGTTGAAGTCCGCCTGGTAGTTCCCTTCCGGCCCCTGCGCGTGCAAAAGGATGCCGCTGTCCCGGGTTCGATCGCGGCGGTTGCCCCAGGTCAGCAGTCCCCAGCGAAACTCGGCGACGAGCCGGTAATTCGCGTAGCGCTTCGTGGTGACGATGCCGCCCCAGTCCTGGCCGCTGATGCGGATGGCGGGCGCGCCGTCCACCTGGTCAACCACGGAGAAAACGCGGTTCGGGTCGGTGCGGTGGTGTCCCACCAGCCAGGTCTGGAAATGATCGAGCGTCTTTCCATCGAACAGCCGGATGGTTTCCCGCGGCGTGATGGGCTCTTCAGCCGGGGCCGCTTGGGCCGGGGCCTGGGAGCGCGGGCGTCCCGCCCGCTCCCGCGAAGTGGGACGCAACAGAGGCGGGCAAGATGCCCGCGCTCCCAGGAGGCCCAACAGAGGCGGGCAAGATGCCCGCGCTCCCGGGGCCGCAAGGGGCACGGCTGTCACGGTCATTGGTAACAGCAGGCTCGCGACAAGAAGAGCAAAGCGCATACATTTCACTCCAGGTTTGTCACTCATGAGAATGCACGAGTGGCGGCCCGCCGCCGCCCGTGCCCTTCAGGAAGGCCAGCAGGTCGGCCATGGCCTCCACGCTGATCTTCTTCTCCAGGTCTTCCGGCATCTGCGAGACGCGCAGCGCGCGCAACTCCTTGATCCTTCCGCGCAGGATAGTCTCTTCGGTTCCGTCATGCCGCACCGTCACGGCCGCCGCGGTCTGCCGGGCGACAATGCCGGTAACCATGGCGCCGCCGGTGGTCTCGATGACGTATTCCTCGTAGCCGGGAACAATCGTCGAGCTGGGGTCGAGGATATCGGTGAGCAGCGCTTCCCGTGTGCGGCTCAGGCCGTCCAATGCCGGCCCCACCTCGACGCCCAGGCCGCCCAGCTTATGGCACTTGCCGCAGTTGTCCGCATAGATTTTTTGGCCGCGAGCCGGGTCGCCGCGCAGGGCCAGCGCGGCCCGATATCTTTCGACCACCTGCCGGCGCTGGCCTTCGGCGGCGCTGAACAGGGCCTCGGCACGCTTTCGGATGGCGGGGTCGGGCGACCGCATCAACTGCATCCGGCGCGACGCGGCGATGGACCAGGGTGGAACTTGGCCGCCGGCCACGGCATCGAGCAGCGCCGAGACGCGGGCCGGGTCGCCAAACAGCGCCGGTGTGGCCGCATCGCGCACCGGGGCGGTGAAGCTGCTCCAACGGTTCAGAAGCAGGGCCAGCGCCTGAGGAGAGCGGATCCGCGCCACTGCGGCGGCGGCGGCCACCTGCAACGGCTCCGGCTGTTGCGGCGTGAGCAGCTTTTCGAGGACCGGCAGAGCCGAGCCGCCGCGGTCCAGCGCCAGCACGCCGGCGGCGATGATGCGCCGGTCATCACCGGCCTGGCCGAGGTCGAGCGGAACATGCAGGGCCGTGGCCGCGGCTTTCCGCAGCAGCGCGCGGAGCCCCGGCGTGTTCGTGAGGTCAATTTCGCCGGCGACGCGCAGAGCCGCCGCCCTGAGCGTTACGCTCCGGGGGGCCGCCGCTCCGCGAACTTCGGAAGAAGGCGCTTCCAGCAGCCCCAGAAGCGTCTTCTGCCCAGATGGCGATAACTTGGCGCGCGCGCCGCTGCCGCGCGGCAATCCCCTCACCAGGCCCTCGGCCAGGCCCTCGAGTCCCGCGGCCTGCCACCAACCGCCAGGTTGCGCGGCGCTCGCGGCGACAACCTCGCCGGCTTCGGCGCTCTTGCGCCGGGCGCCGATGATCGAGGCGATCCGCCGGACAAATTCCTTTCTTGGCTCGGAGGGCGCGGCCGCGAATTCTCGCGTGGCGGTGACTCTGCGGTACCACAGGTTCGCCGTCTCGGCGGCCGAGGCCAGCACCGCCACCTGAAACCACTGGTCATCGAATTGCGCCTGCGCGATCTTCAGCAGCGCCTCGAAGGATTCCGGCCCCTCGATCAGTCCCAGCGTGCAAGCCAACTGGAACTGGACGCGTGAATCGGGATCATGAACGAGGCCGCGGATTTTCGAAACGACGCGCAAGTCGGCAAGGAAGTTTTCCGCCAGACGCAGCGCATGCTCGCGCACGGCGGGGATCGGGTCATCGAGCGCCGCCAACACCAGGCCGGCATCCATCGCGCCCAGGCCGTCCAGCGTCCAGAGCGCGTGGATTCGGGTGTAGGGGGAAGGGGCGGTGCGGGCCAGTGCGCGCAGCGCGTCGAGGCCGGCGCGCTCAACGCCTCGCTCAACCCCTCGACCAACCCCTTGTTCAACCGCTTGCTCAACCCCTCGCTCAACTATGAGGCGCTGGGCGGTAATGCGCCGCCACTGGTTCTCCGAGGTCAGTGCCTGCAAGAGGCCGTCGGCTGTGTCGGTGAACGGTTCGGGCGGTTTTGCGGCGCCGCTGGCTTCGCCGCCCGCGATGCCGCTTACGATGCGATAGATGCGTCCATACTCCGACCCGTCGCGCAGGTCTTTCCGCTTCAGCATTTCCGGCGGCAGCCACTCGGGATGGTCAATCACCTTGCGGTAATAGTCCACCACGTAGAGCGCGCCGTCGGGGCCGGCGGCGGTCATCACCGGGCGGAACCAGCTATCTGTGGACGCCAGGAATTCGGCGGCCCCGGCGGCGGGAAATCGCGCGGCCTTGTAGGTCGCGCCGTGCGGCGACAGCAGGTCGGCATGCACCAGGTTGTGCGCGGGCTCGCAAACGAACGACGCACCCTCATACGCGGCCGGGAACTTTCCGCCCGCGTAAATGCTGAGGCCGCACGCGGACGTGAAATGGCCGATCTCCGATTCGTGGATGTGCAGCGGCCGCTCGGTGATGGCCTTGACCCGCGCCGACTTTTCGTGGTCCGAGATGGAATCCATCGCCGACGAGACGGCCAGGTACGGATTCCGCGCCAGGTACCGGCTCTGGATCACGACATGGCGGATGTGATCGTTGTTCCAAAGTGTAAAACGGTTCCCGCGCGCGTCGAAGGAATGGCCGAACTGCGAGTTGCCCGACACTGCTTCCAGCTTCAGCTCGCCGGGCCGGAAGCGAAAATCCATTCCCTGTTTGAAGATGTCCACGGGCGGGACCTCGGGGTGGCCTTCGAAGCGGATGGGCTCGCCGAGATTCCCGAATTCCTCCATGTACCGCCGCGGCATCCCGACCTTGGGATAGGCGCCGTAGATCCAGTTATCAAAGCCATATTGCAGGCCGTTGACCAGAAGCTGCGGATTCGTCTTTGCGAAGCCGGTCAGGACCACGCGGCGGACGTCAGCCCGGCCGTCTCCATTCGTGTCGGCGAAGTAAACAACGTCCGGGGCCGTGGTCACCAGCACGCCGCCCTTCCACGGCATTACGCCATTGGCGAAGCCGAGACCTTCAGTGAACAGGGTGCTCTTTTCAAAGCGCCCATCGCCATCGGTGTCTTCGAGCAGCTTGACGCGCCCCAGCGGACGCGTTTCGAGCGGGTATCCCGGCATTTCGACGACGAACAGGCGTCCACGCTCGTCAAAGGCCATGGCCACCGGGTCGGCAATCTCGGGCTCGGCGGCGACAAGCTCAACGCGGAAGCCAGGTGGGACCTGGAACGTCTCGAGCGCCTGCCGCGGGGAATAAGGCGGGCCGCGGCGCGTGCAGGCCGCCTGCGACACCGCCAGCGCCGCGCAGAGGAACAGCATTGCCCGGTTCAGCATTCGGCGGCAAATTTAGCATGGCAAGCCGCAACCAGCGTAGGAAACCACGGACTCGATCCACCGCGCCCGGTTTTCAGGCGCCG
>JBKKAI010000047.1:0-2695 GCA_046714815.1 Terriglobia bacterium
GCTCGCTAGAATCGGCAGCACCAGCGATTGAAAGTCAGGTGCGGCCATAAAACTTCCTTGGTAAGTTTACGCCCAATACGTGCGGTCGAGGGAGCGGTACTGGACGGCCTCGGCGATGTGGCGCGAGGTGAGGGCGGCGGCGCCGTCGAGGTCGGCGATGGTGCGCGCCACCTTGAGGATGCGGTCGTGGGCGCGGGCTGAGAGGCCCATGCGGGTGATGGCCGCCTCGAGGAGCTTCTCCGACGGGGCGTCTATCACGCAGTGGCGGCGCAACAGGCGCGTGCTCATCTGCGCGTTGGCGTAAATTCCGTCGCCGCGGAAGCGATCGAGCTGCACCTGGCGGGCACGCTCGACGCGGGCGCGGATCTCCGCCGAACTTTCGGCGCTCTCCTCGGCGCGCAGCTCGCGGAATTTTACGGCCGGCACGTCCATGTGGATATCAATGCGGTCGAGCAGCGGCCCGGAAATCTTGGCCACGTAGCGCTGGATGATGGCCGGCGTGCAGTGGCACTCACGCGTCGGGTCGTTGAAGAAGCCGCAGGGACAGGGGTTCATCGCCGCGGCCAGCATGAACGACGCGGGGAAGCTGAGCGTCATGGCCGCGCGCGCGATGGTGACGGTGGCGTCTTCGAGCGGCTGGCGCATCACCTCGAGCACGTTGCGGCGGAACTCCGGCAGCTCGTCGAGGAACAACACGCCGTTGTGGGCCAGGCTGACCTCGCCGGGGTGCGGGTTGGTTCCGCCGCCCACCAGCCCGGCGTCGGAGATCGTATGATGCGGCGAGCGGAACGGGCGCGTGCGCAGCAACCCCTGCCCGGGATCGAGCACGCCGGCTACGCTGTGAATCTTGGTCGTCTGGATCGCCTCGGCGAAGGTCAGCTCGGGCAGGATCGTGGGCAGCCGCTTGGCCAGCATCGTTTTTCCCGAGCCGGGGGGGCCGATCATCAGGATGTTGTGCGCGCCGGCGCCGGCGACTTCGAGCGCGCGTTTCGCCGTCTGCTGGCCGCGCACTTCACGGAAGTCCACCGCGTAGGCGGGGCCCCCACGCGCTGCAGTTTCGCGCACTGCGTCCACCGGCGTGAACTCCGTGGCGCGGTTCAGCAGCGCGGCCGTCTCGCCCAGCGATCTCATGCCGAACACCGCCAGGCCCTCGACCACGGCCGCCTCGCGCGCGTTTTCAGCCGGCACCACCAGGTTGCGGATGCCCGACTCGCGCGCCCGCACCGCCACCGGCAGCGCGCCGCGCACCGGCCGCAGTGTGCCGTCCAGCGACAGCTCGCCGAGAAAAAGGTAATCCGCCAGCCCCTCGCGCGGCACCGCTTCGAGCGCCCCCAGGATTCCTATGGCCATCGGCAGGTCGAAGCCGGAGCCCTCTTTCTTTTTGTCCGCCGGCGCCAGGTTGATGGTGACGCTTTGCCCGAAGTAGTAACCGCTGTTCTTCAGCGCCCCACGCACGCGGTGGTGGCTTTCCTTGACCGCGGCATCGGGAAGGCCCACCACGCGGAAATCGTGCGTGCCGCTGTTCGACACATCCACCTCGACGTCCACCAGGTAGCCGTCTATGCCGATCACCGCGGCGCTGCGCGTTTTTACCAGCATCAGGGGGAGTATTAACCACCACGGCACGAACAACCAAGGAAAACCCGCTCACTGATAGTGGATTTCAAAGCGTTTGTTGGTGATGAACAGGACTGTGACGTCGCTTTGCGCCGTCGCTCCGTGCTCCATGACCAGGCCCTCGGGAAACCAGACGAAAGTGCCCGGCCCGTAATTCCCGTCGTGCGTGGCCAGTGTGCCTTCCAGCACGTACATGCCGTGCGCGCATGGGTGTGTATGGCGCGGGTTGACCACGCCGGCCGGGTAGCGCACCAACCTGACCTCCATCCCGGTTTCCGGCTCTTCCACCAGGTTTTTCCGGTAAATCGTGCGGCCCAGCGGTTCGATGCGACGTTCCTCCCAGGGCAACGCGTTAACGTCGAGAGCGACAAGCTTCTTATGGTTTGACATGGGAATATCCTTGGCTAGATTTCCTTCACCAGGCCGGCGCGGGTGTGGCGCGTGTTGCGGACCAGCAGAAACAGCAGCGTCGTGGCTACCACCGGCACCAGGCTGGCGCCCACCAGCACCGGCTCGAAGCCATACAGGTCGGTGACGCGCCCGACGGTCAGCGTCGAGATGATCGTAAAGATTCCGGCGCCGGTGCCGCTCAGGCCGCTGACCGTGGCCACGGCCGCGCTGGGGTACAGGTCGGAAGGCAGCGTCAGGAAGATGGTGGCACAGGCGGCGTAGCCAAAGGTGGCGGCGGCAAAATAAGTAATCAGCAGAACGAAGTTGGAAGTATAGGCGGCCGGGATCAGCAACAGCATCAGCGGGCCACAGACGACGAATACCGACTTGCGCGCCGCGCCCAGCCTCCACCCGCGCCGCAGCAGGAAGCTGGACAAGCCGCCGCCGAAGAAGTTGCCCAGGTCGGCGGCGAGAAAAGGGACCCAGAAGCCCACCAGCGTCTCCTCGAGCTTGAAGCCCTTGCTGACGAGGAAAATCGCGAACCAGTCGGCCACCAGGAACCAGTACGGATCGAGCAGCCGCGCGAAAACGATGCCCCACGTCTGCGGCAGCCGCAGCAGCGCGCCCCAGCCCGGATGCGCTTCGCCGGCGTCGCTGGTGTCCGCGCCACTGCGGATCAGTTTCAGCT
>JBKKAI010000048.1:0-3255 GCA_046714815.1 Terriglobia bacterium
GCTGCGGTCGCGGCAAGCCGCGACTCGCTTCAAAGCGGTGGCAAGCCACCGCACTCCAGAAGTTCGGATCCCATTCATGAATTATCCGGCCTAAGGTGATTGAGGTTTCCATCAACGGGGAAGTTCGTTCGGTGCCCGACGGGACATCCCTGGACGGGCTGGTGCGCCTGCTCGAGCTCCCGCGGGACCGCGTGGCCATCGAGCACAACCGGTCCGTGGTGCGGCGGCCGCAGTGGCCGGGAGTGCGGCTGGGAGAGGGCGACCGCGTGGAGATTGTCCAGTTCGTAGGCGGGGGTTAGGAAAAAGGTTCCGGGCGAGAATTCCGCTTGACACTGCAACCAATCGCCATATAGTGTGTTTGAAACAAGGGAAGATTAAAATGTTCAGACCTGACCAGAACTTTTCGAGTGAAGAAGTCGCCTCCCTCTCCCGCGTTACCGCCCGCCAGTTGCAGTGGTGGGACGAGCGGGGCGTGGTTTCGCCCGATCACCAGGGCCACCGCCGCCGCTACCGGCTGGAGGAGTTGATCGAGGTTTCGGTGATCTCCGAGCTGCGCCGCAAGGGCTTCTCGCTGCAGAAGATCCGCAAGGTGCTGCGCTTCCTTCACCGCGAGCTCGGCCGGCGTCTCGCCGACGTGCTGCGGCCCGCCAGCGAGTACCATCTGCTGACCGACGGGCGCAACATCTTCCTGGAAGACAATCAGCGGAAGATCATGGACCTGCTGAAGAACTCCCGGCAGCCGATCATCTCCGTGTGCATCACCGACCAGGTGAGGCGGCTGGAAGCCGAGTTCAAGCACAACGACAGCCTGCGGAAGAAGCCCGAGCGCGAGGTTCCCTCGGCGCCGGCCCAGAAACGCAAGCTGGCAAGGTAACGCAGCACAGGCTCGCCGCGGCGAGCCCTGTGCCTGGGTTCCCTCACAGATCGCCGAGCAAGTGCCCTAGCTTGTCTCGTTTCGTCTCCATATACCCGCGCCGGGTTTCGCTGGGCCGCACCTCGCACGCCACCCGCTCACGCACGGCGATTCCGGCCGCTTCAAGCGCCAGGATCTTTTCCGGATTATTCGAAAGCAGCCGGACGGCAGCGACGCCGAAGTGTCTCAGGATGGCTCCGGGCAGGGCGTAGTTCCGAAGGTCGGCGGCGAAACCCAGGCGCCGGTTGGCTTCCACCGTGTCCACGCCCTGATCTTGAAGCTGGTAGGCCTGGAGCTTGTTCATCAGGCCGATGCCGCGGCCTTCCTTCTGGTCGTAAATAACCATGCCACAGCCGTCTGCGGCGATTTTCTGAAGTGACAGCTCAAGCTGGTCGCGGCAGTCGCAGCGCAACGATCCGAACACGTCGCCGGTGAGGCACTGCGAATGAATGCGGACCAGCGGAGGGGTGGGCCCGGCTGGGTCGCCCATCACCAGCGCCACGGCCTCCTCGCTGCCTTGTGCGAAACCAAAGATGCGGAAATCGCCGTAGCGTGTGGGGAAGTCGGCTTCGGCCACTTTCCGCAAGGTAACTCCCGATTGTGCATTCATCTCTGGCTGGCGCATGTTTACATAAACATGCTCTGGTAGACATTATAATCGGGAACGGGCCATGGGCAGCGATCAGCAACTCCTGGTGACTCTGCTGGTGAAGGTCGGGGTGTTGGCCTCGATGTCCAGCCTGCTGGTGCGCTCCGGCGCGTTCAAGGACCTGCTGTTCCGGCGCGAGCGGACGCTCGGCGAGCGCCTGCGGCTCGGCGCATTTCTCGGAACGATGTTCGCCGTCGGGGTCGCCATCCGCGTCACGCAGAGCTACCCGGCCGCCGACGTGGGCCTGGAGGGGGCGCTGCTGGCCGGGCTGCTCGGCGGCCACCTGGTTGGCGGCATCGCCGGCGGCCTGATGGCGTTGCCGGCGGTGATCCGCGGCGAGTGGCTGTCCCTGCCGGTGCTGGTGCTGGCCGGGATTCTCGGCGGGATGGCGCGCCGCCTGGCGCCCGACTCCGACGATGTCTGGCACTTTTCTCCGTTCGTGGACATGAACATCTATCGCTGGTACCAGCGCCGCTGGGGCAAGCCGCGCGGCGACTGGCAGATGATGTTCTTCCTCTCGATTGTCGCGCTCGAGATCTGGTACTTCGACCTCGGCCGGTGGTTTCCCGGCCGGCTGTTTCACCTGGACTCGCCGAACAACTGGCTGAAGGCGGCCATCTTTGTGGCGGGCATCCTCTGTGTGGCCATTCCCATCAAGATTTTCACCATGACCCGGAACGAGATCATGCTGGAAGAGCAGCACCGCCTGCTGGTGGAGGCGCGCATGGAGGCCCTTACCAGCCAGATCAATCCCCACTTCCTGTTTAACACGCTGAACTCCATCTCTTCGCTGGTCCGACTGGACCCGGAGATGGCCCGCCGCATGATCCAGCGTCTTTCCGGGATCCTGCGGCGGCTGCTGAGGCGGCAGGAAATGTTCACCTCGCTGAGCGAGGAGATCAGCTTCATCGAGGATTACCTGGACATCGAGGTGGTGCGCTTCGGCGCCGCCAAGCTGAAGATCATCAAGGAAGTGGACGCGAACACGCTGGACATGCAGGTGCCCAGCATGTTGCTGCAGCCCATCGTGGAGAACAGCATCAAGCATGGGCTGAGCCCGCGGCTGGCCGGCGGCGTCATCTGCCTCCGCACTCGCACGCGCCCCGACGGCTCGCTGTGCATCGAGGTGGAGGACAACGGTGTGGGCATGGCGGCCGGCCTCCCGGCCGACGGCTCCGGCATCGGCCTGACCAATGTCCAGGAGCGCCTCAAGATCATTTACGGCAGCGACTTCGTTTTCCGCATCACGTCCGAGCCGGGGCAGGGCACCCGCGTGCTGATCGAGCTGCCCGACCTCGCCGCGCCCGTCCCGCTCGCCCGCAACCATACCCAGAGCGTCAGTTAGATTGACGAAATCGGTCTTCCACCATTACGATAGTACGGTGAGTGGTCGGTTCGTTCTTCACTCTTAACGCATCACTCATCACTGCTTTTCCGTCCCCATCGTCTAGCCCGGCCTAGGACACCGCCC
Source organism: Terriglobia bacterium (assembly GCA_046714815.1). Classification (GTDB taxonomy): domain Bacteria; phylum Acidobacteriota; class Terriglobia; order JAJPHL01; family JAPKYU01; genus JBKKAI01. The sequence goes on from JBKKAI010000048.1 coordinate 3,034, forward strand.
TTTCACGGCGGTAACGCGGGTTCGAATCCCGCTGGGGACGCCAAATCATTTTCAGCGCTGGCAGCGGCGGTTATTAACCCATGGTCTTCGAGGTCAGCGGGCTTTCTCTTCTCGACCACGGAGAATAGCCGCCATCACGCGCGGATTACGGCGCCCGTGGAGAACCGCCACGACCCACAGCGGGCTCTCGTCCGGTGCGTACGCGATGAGATAGTCCCGCAC
>JBKKAI010000049.1:0-4187 GCA_046714815.1 Terriglobia bacterium
CTGCGCGGCAAGGTGGTGCTGGTGAATTTCTGGACCTACGGCTGAATCAACTGCCGCAATACTTTACCGTGGGTAAAGGACTGGCACGGCAAATACGCCGGCCGCGGCCTGGTGATTGTGGGCGTCCATACGCCGGAGTATCCGCAGGAGACCAAACGCTCGAATGTCAGCAAGGCGATCGGCGACCTCGGCATCAAGTGGGCCGTGGGAATGGACAACGACTATGCCGCCTGGAAGCGCTATCGCAATGAGGCCTGGCCCACCTTCTACCTGGTGGATCCCGGCGGCCAGGTTGTTTACATTCACGTTGGCGAAGGAGCGTATGACCGGACCGAAAGCCGCATCCGCCAACTGCTCGGCCTACGGGCGGCGAGCGAGGGAGCGGCGGAATTTTTCGAGCGGCAGGGTGTTGAGCACGTCCGCCGGCTCGAGCCAGGCGCGGCGGCCCATTTTGACGCCGTAGCGCAGGTTGCCGAAGTGACTCGGATGATGGGAGTCGGTGGAGATGACGATCTTCACACCGCGCTCCTTGGCCTGCCGCGCGTTCCGCTCGCTCAGGTCCAGCCGCTCCGGCGATGAATTGATCTCCAGGTGGATATTGCGGCGGGCAGCGTCGGCCAGCACGCGCTCGAAATCAAATCCGAACGCCTCGCGGGTTAGCAACTGGCGGCCGGTGGGATGCGCCAGGATATTCAGATGGCGGTTTTCGAAGGCGCGCAGCAGCCGGCCGGTCATCTCCGCGGGCTCCAGCTTCATGTGGGAGTGAACGCTGGCGACAACAACGTCCAGGGCGGCCAGGGCCTCGTCATCCAGATCCAGGCGCCCGTCGCGATGGATGTCCACCTCGATGCCGGCCAGCAGCCGGATGCCTTCCAGTTCCTTGTCAATCCTGCGTATCTCGGCGGCCTGCTCGATGACGCGCTTCTCGTCCAGGCCGTTGGTCATGGCCAGGGCCTTGGAGTGGTCGGTGATGGCGATGTATTGCAGACCGCGTTCGCGCGCGGCTTCCGCCATCTCGCGGATGGACGACCGGCCGTCGCTGGCGGCGGTGTGCATGTGGAGGTCGCCCTGGATGTCGCCGATCTCGATCAGGCGCGGGAGCCGGTGGCCGGCGGCGGCGTCCAACTCACCGGAGTTCTCGCGCAATTCCGGCGGGATGTAGTCCAGGCCGAGCAGCTTGTAAATCTCTTCCTCACCGGCGCCACCCACCTTATGCTCATCGCCGGCGCGGAACAGCCCGTACTCGCTGAGCTTGAACCCCATGCGGATGGCGCGCTGCCGCAGCGCCACGTTGTGCTCCTTCGAGCCGGTGAAGTACTGCAGCCCCGCGCCGAAGCTGGAGGCATTGAGAAATCGAACGTCTACCTGCATGGCGCGGGGCAGGCGCGCGCTCAGCTTGTTCTCGCCGCGGGCGACCACCTCGATCATCTTCGGGTATTTCAGCAAGTGCTCGATCTGCGGCTCGGGGCGCTCGGCGGTCACCAGCACATCGAGGTCGCCGACGGTTTCCTTGCCGCGGCGGAGGCTGCCGGCTACCGTCGCCCGCGGCCGCTTTCGTCCTTCGGCCGGCCCCTGCTCCAGATACTGGCAGATCTCATCGGCCGCCGCCTGCGCCGCGTTCATCAGGAAGCGGCCCGCGCTCTGCCGGTAAATCTCGATGGATTTCAGGATCTTCTGCTCGAGCTTCTCCCCCATGCGCGGCAGCTCGCGGATTTTCCCCTCGCGGCAGAGGCGCTCGAGGTCGTCCAGGCCGCCGGCCTTATACGTGCTCCAGATCAGCGAGATGCCCCTGGGGCCGAGTCCCTGGATGTGCAGCATGTCGAGCACGCCCGGCGGAAATTTTTCAAGCAGCGCCCGGCGCGGCTCCAGGTCGCCGGTGGCGCAGATCTGGCGCAGGTGCCCCACCATGCTCTTGCCGATCGCGGGGATGGCCAGCAGCGCCTTGTCGGCTGTCCTGGTGTCCGGATCGCTTGCCTTGTCGAAGATGCGCTCCGGCCAGATTTCCACCGCCTGCGCCGCGTTGCGGTAGCTGCGGACGCGGAAGCCGTCTTCAGCGGCGATCTCCAACAGGTCGGCGGTTTCGTGCAGCAGCCGCGCGATTTCCTTGTTTTCCATGCCGTGCCTCAGGCGAACATCGCGGCCCATCCCGTTACGCCCAGGACCCACACGGCCCAGGGGAAGATTACGGCCGCCAGCCCTTTCTTGAAGCTGACGCGCCCCGCCGCGGCCACCCCGGTTGACAGCAGCGCAATCTGCCAGAAGCTGAACAGGTCCAGCGACGCGCCCAGACGATGCAGCGCCTTGTTCGCGCGGGGATCGAACAGCAGGGAAAGATTCGCGGCCACGATGTTCTGGATATCCACGTCGGCCGGGTCTTTCAGAAAAAGGATGACGATCGCCAGCAGCGCCACGATACAGCCGGGCAGAAACGCATAGGCAGTTACGGAGAGCACCGAGGAATACCGGGCCTCGGCGCCGAGCACGAAATTGGTCATCAACAACATCACGCCGGAGACCACCAGGATCATCAGAGGCAGAAACACGAGCGGGCCGAGGTACATGCTGTAGCGGACGAAGGGCATCATGCGCTCCATCATCTCGGCGCGCCGCTCGGCGGGCATGTCCTGGAACCGCTGGTTCTCCTCGAACTGCTTTTGGACAATCTGCTCGACGCCGATGCGCCGGCCAATCGTCACCGTCAGGAGCAAAGAGAACACCATCAGCAGCAGCAGCGGCGGGACCGGGTTCGGCCGCCGGGCAATCCCGGCAAAGGTTTCGGCCGGAGTGAACAGCACGCCGAAAACGCGCGCCAGGGAATGGCCGCCCGAAGGAACCGGTTCCGGGTGTTCCGGTCCCGAAGTGCTTTGTGCGCCAACGGTGTCCATCGTGGTGTCCCCTCCCCGGCCCATTTTAGCAGTACGATACGTATTCATGAGGGATTCGCCGCCGGCGCTTTCGCTCCGCCGCCGCGGAATGCCCGGGAAAACTGCATGAAGCTGTCGTTGGACGAAGTGGGAACGATCCTGGGAGTCCCCGGCAGCTTCGGCGAGTCAACCGTTCAGGGCTACTCGATAGACTCGCGCACGATCCGGCCGGGCGAGCTTTTCTTGGCCATTCGCGGGCCGCGTTTCGACGGCCACGATTTCGTGCAGGCGGCCCTTGCCGCGGGCGCCGCAGCGGCCATCGTGGAGCGCGGTGCCCCCCCGGCACGGCAGCAGCGTGCCGCGGTCCTGCGCGTTCCCGACACGCTGGCGGCCCTTGAAACACTCGCCGCCGCCGTACGGCGCCGCTGGGGACGGCGGCTGGTCGCGGTGACCGGAAGCGCCGGCAAGACCACTACCAAAGAAATGATCGCCGCGGTGCTCGGGCGGCGCTACCGGATCCTCAAGAGCGAAGGCAACTTCAATAACCAGTACGGCCTCCCCCTGTCGCTGCTGCGCCTGGATGAGGAGCACGAAGCGGGCGTCTTCGAGCTGGGCATGTCACACCCGGGCGAAATCGCCCAGTTGGCCCGTATCGCTCAGCCGGACACCGGCGTGGTTACCTGCGTGGCGCCGGTCCACCTGGAGTTTTTTTCCGGCATCGAGGGCATCGCCGCCGCCAAGCGTGAGTTGGTCGAGGCCCTGCCCGCCGGCGGCACGGTGGTGCTCAACGCTGACGATCCGCTGGTTTCGAAGTTCAGCGATGGCTTCGCCGGCCAGTCGCTCCTGTTCGGAATCGAGCGTCCGGCGGACTTCCGCGCCACCGGCATCTGCCAGGAGGGCCTGCTCGGGCTGCGGTTCACACTCGAGGCGCGGGGCGGCGCGACGCCGGTGTCGCTGCCGCTGGTTGGCCGGCACAGCGTCCTGAACTGCCTGGCAGCGGCGGCGGTCGCGTCCACTTTCGGCATCGAGCCGGGCGAGGCCGCGCCGGCATTGGCCGCCTTCCGCCCGGCAAAGATGCGCGGCGAGGTGATCGAGGTGAACGGCGTCACCGTCGTGAACGACTGCTATAACTCGAACCCGCGAGCGCTCGAGTTCATGCTCGATGCACTGCGCAGCACGCCCGCGCGCGGCCGGCGCATTGCGGTGCTGGGGGAGATGCGCGAGTTGGGGCCGGCCTCGCCCGGCCTGCACCGCGAGTTGGGCCGCCGGGCCGCCGCGGCGGCCGCCCGCCAGGTGGGGGTGGCCGGCCACCCCCGCTTTTTA
>JBKKAI010000050.1:0-5721 GCA_046714815.1 Terriglobia bacterium
CCCGAGGGAGGGACCGCGTCTTGTAAGGCAGAAGGAGTGTCATTAGCGGAAATAGCGGGCCAGCGTGGCGGCGGCGGGCCGTTTCGTCGCGAGGGAGACCACCACCATCAGGAGCGCGGAGATCAGCGTCATCGGCACGACGGTCAGGAAGCCGAAAACGCCGGTGCCGCCGGCTGTGCGGGTGAGGATCGGGATGCCTCCGGGCGACCAGACCACCGTGGGCGGGCCGGCCGGGGCCGGGACCACCGCCTGAAACACCGCGACCGCGATCACGGCGAACGCCGTCCACAGCGTGGATGCCAGCGCCCCCCATTTCGTGCTGCCCTTCCAGAACAGCGCCGCGATCAGCAGCGGCGACAGCGCCGCGTAGCCGGAGAAAGCGTACTGAACGGCAAGGTCGAAGATCGTTGCCGGGGCCTGCATCGCCAGAATGTAGGCGAATACCGTCAGCAGGATCACGAAAGCGCGGCCGGTCATGACCTGCACCTCTTCGCCGAAGCGGGCCTTGCCCCCGTAATATGCGAAAACATCCTCGGTGAACATCGTGGACAGCGCCAGGATCTGCGAATCGCTGGCCATCACCGCGGCCATGACGCCGGCGCCGAGCAGGCCGGCCAGCCATAAAGGCGCGAAGCGCTTCAACAGCAGCAATAGAACGTCGTCGCCGGCCATCTTCGCGCGCAGCGCGTCCCGGGCTTCCGGGGTCATCTTCGCGCCCTCGGCCGCCAGCGTGCGGCGGGCGGCCTGCTTGGCCTGGATCTCCGGGACATCGGTCACGCGGTTGGCCACCACGCCGAGAAACACGCACGGCAGCCAGAGGGCCAGCAGACACAACGGGTAGAAGATCACCGTCTTCTTGAACTGCGCCACGCGGCGGGCGGTGAGGCAGAAGATGGCAATATGCGGAAAGGCGATGGACGACAGCGGGATGAAGGTGTAGCTGAGGAAAGCATAGGGCGGGATCCGCTCGCGGGTGAGCAGAGGGGCCAGAGACGGCTCGGCGAGCATCGCTTCGATGGCCTTGGCGAAGCCGCCGATGCCCGCGCCGATCACCGCCACGGCAACCGCCCCGAAGCACAGGAACAGCACGGTCTGAAAGGCGTTCACCCAGGCCGTGCCTCGCATCCCGCCGAAAAAGACGTAGCTCATCACCACCAGCGCCACCACCGCGCCGCCCAGCCAGTAGGGCACCAGGCCGCCGCTGATCGAGTGCAGCGTGGTGCCGCCGCCCATCACGCCGATAATGATGTAGGGCACCAGCAGCGCCGCCTGCACGGCGAAGATTACGGTTCCAATGTGCCCGCATTCCCATCGGTCGCGAAAAATCTGCACCGGGGTCATGAAGCCGTACTTCTTTCCCAGCGCCCACAACCGCGTGCCGATCAGGAAGATGGTCAGCGGGATGACCAGGGCCGACGAGGAGGCCATCAGGCCGAAGGTGACGATTCCGTTGTTGAAGGCGTGCCCCGAGGATCCCAGGATCGCGAACGCCGTCATGTTGGTGCCGAACAGTGACAGCAGGAACACCACCGGACCGAGCGAGCGCCCGGCCAGAAAATAGTCCTCGGCCGGCCCGCGCCCGGAAGAGCGGCGGAACGCGAAAATGCCGATGTAAACGACAATCGCCAGGTAGATGAAAACAACGGTGGCCGGGATCAACGGCGCCGGTCCTCCCCATCGCCGTCCGTCCCGGCCGCACGTGGCTCAGCGTCGCGCTCGAGGTGCGCCGGCCACGCCTGCGCCACCAGCAGCCACATCGCCAGCGAAACCGCCAGCGTGAAGCAGGCATGGTAGAAGAGTCCGATGGGCATAAAGCCGAAAACAAGCGGAGTGGCCGTGCGCCAGTACCAGAAGTCCTGGTGCAGAAAGTAAAGCGAGGCAACCACGGCGGCGAGCAGCGTTCGTTTCATTTGCCGATCCGGCACAGGCTCGCCGCGGCGAGCCCGTGCTACGTAGTGTACTTGACCCTCGCCGGATGGTGAGCGCAGAATCGCCGGCATGATCGCGCCTGCAACCAGTTATGCCGGGACCGCGATAATTCTCGGCGCGCTGGCGCTCGGCTGGCTCTGCCTCAAGCGACGGCCGCTTCCCTGGATCATGGAGACGGACCAGGCGCCGGTCGAGAATTGGAGCGAGGAATCGGACGAGGCCCCGGCCGCGCCAACGCGCCTGACGGCATTGGGCCGTGGCTTGGCCGGCGGGCTGATCGCCGCGCTGTTGTTGCTTTGGGCGCCGCGCATTCTGCCTCCCACGGCCGCCCCGCACGCCGTTGTGTCAGAGGCGCAGCCGGCCGCCATCCGCGCAGAGCACGCGCCGCACATCGTCCTGAAGGCGGCGCCGGAGCGTATCTATGCCGGCGAGTCCTCCAGGCTGGCGGTGCTTCTGGACGACGCGCCGGCCGGCGAGGGCTACGCGTGCCAATGGACCCTGGAAGCCGGCTCTTCCGGCGAACCGTTGCCAGAGACCTGTGATTTCCAGTACACCGGAGTCCTGCCGTCCGACCCGTCCGGCAACGAACAGAAGGAAATGCCGGCAGACATCCGGGTCCGGGTGCTGAACGAAGAGGGCCGGGAGGTAGCAGACCAGCGCGTCCGGATCGTGGTGGTGCGCCCTCCGGCTTTCTTTTACTCGATTGTGCTCGATGCGTCGGCACGAATGGCGGCGGAGCCCCTCGGAAGGCAGCTGCTGGCACTGGCCGGCCGGGAGATCGCCGACTCCGCGCAGAACATCATCGGCTCGGCGCGCCTCGGCATCCAGGTTTTCGGGGGAACGGCGGGCGCTGCGGCGCAGGAACCGTGCAACAACGCGGAAGAGGTTCTTCCTCTGACGCCGCTCACCGTCCTGCTGGTGCGCGAGAGACTCGACGGGCTCAGGCCGGGCGGCCAGCAAGCCCCGCTGGCCCTGGCCTGGCGTCAAAGTCTGGCGGCCCTCGCACGCCACATGCCTGGCGTCGCCGACGCGTCAGCACAGGCTGGCGGCGCCGACGCGCGCTTCCTTCTTCTGACGGTGACCGCCGGAGGGGATACCTGCGAAGCTCAGGATTGGGCCGCGTCGCTTGCCAGGCTGGGAGCGGCAATCTCGGAAGCGGGACTGAATGACCAGTGGATAAGCTACAAGTTTCTGACGCTGCACATCGGCTTGGCCTTCAGCGAAGCCGAGGCGCAGCGGTTCGCCGCATCGCCGGAGTCCCTCGAGCATCCTCACTTGGTTGTCCTGGCACGCGATCCTGAATCTTTGGCACGAATTCTGCAGGCCGCGGCCCGGCTGAGCGCCCTGAGCGCCAGCGGCCGGGTGGATGCCTGCGCGGCGCTCATTCGGCCGTTCATGGAACAGCGCGACGAATCGTCGGCAAGGAAAATGGAAAAATATTGCGAGAGTCTTCGCCCCTGATGGGGTTAAGTTGGCCGGGCAGAATTGCGCAGCCCGGCAGGTGGGTGCTAGAATCTGAAGGCTCGCGGTTGAGCCTTTTCGTTTCCCAGGGAGAAACTTATCCGGCTCGTTGGCACGGCAATGCTTGGTTACCTCCGCGCCCGCTGGGCGTCCGCAGCGGCGGTGTGGCTTCTCTGCGCGCTGTTCGCCCCGACCCTGGCCGGGCAAACCACCACAAGCAGCATCACCGGAAGGATCCAGGACCGCACCGGCGCCGTGCTGGCCGGCGTGCGGGTGACGGCGCGGCACCTGGAAACGGCCCGCAGCCAGTCCACGTCAAGCGGCCCCGAGGGGCGCTTCCTGTTCGCGTCCATGCCGGTGGGCGGGTATGAAATCAGCGGCGAGCTGACCGGCTTCCGCACGCTGGTCCAGCAAAACGTCAACGTTGTAGTGGGCGAAACCACGGTACTCGATTTCGTGATGGAGGTGGGCACGCTCGACCAGGCGCTCACCGTCACCGCCCAGCCCGCGCTGGTCAACACGCAATCACCCGAGCTGAGTTACCTGGTGGGCGAGCTGGCCATCCGCGAGCTGCCGCTCAACGGCCGCAACTACACCGACCTGGCGTTGCTGCAGCCCGGCGTGGTTTCGTTTCCGCACCGCGACGGCGGCTCGGTGGTGGCTCACGGCCTGGCTACCAGCGTCAACGGGCAGGACCCGCGCTCCAACGTCTACCTGCTCGACGGCACGCCGCAGAACGATTTCACCAACAGCCCGGCCGGCAGCGCGGCCGGCACCGCGCTGGGCACCGAAACCGTCCGCGAGTTCCGCGTCGAGGTCAACTCCTACAGCGCCGAGTTCGGCCGCAACTCCGGCGGGCAGTTCAACGTCCTCACCAAGTCGGGCTCGAACCACTACCACGGAAGCCTGTATCACTTCCACCGCAACGACAACCTCGATGCGCGCAATTTTTTCGACCCCGCGTCCAAGCCCGACTTCAAGCGCAACCAGTTCGGCGGGGTATTGGGCGGGCCGCTGCGCAAGGACCGCTCGTTTTTCTTCTTCGGCTACGAGGCGCTGCGCGAGCGCCTGGGCAGGACAGTATCCACTTTCGTCCCCGACGAGAACGCTCGCCGCGGCGTGCTGCCCACCGAAACCGTTACGGTAAACGCCGCCGTGCGGCCCTACCTGGACGCCTACCCGCTGCCCAACGGCCCGAACCTGGGTGGCGGCATCGCCGCCTACTCGTTCGGCTTCAACCAGGCCCTGGACCAGGACTTCGTGCAGGGCCGGTTCGACCAGAACTTCGGCGCCAATGACCAGTTCTTTTTGCGCTACACCTACGACGGCGCGGCGCAGGAGCTGCCCACCGACTACCCGCAGTTCCCGCGCTCGTTTCTGTCGCGCAACCAGTTCGTGACCGCGGAGTACCGCCGGATTTCCTCCCCGCAAACGCTGCATACCTTCCGCGGCGGCTTCAGCCGCACGCGCATCGGCCAGGACGTCGAGTCCAACGTGCCTTCCACGCTGCAGCCGTTCGTGCCCGGCCGGGACAAGATCGGCAACATTGATATCGGCGGCCTGCGGCGCTTCGGCCCGCAGACCTCGGTGAGCGTCAAGCTGGTGCAGAACGTTTTCGGTTTCGAGCACGGCGTGATCCACACGCGCGGCCGCCACCTGCTGAAAGCCGGCGCGCTCGCCGAGCGCTACCGCGACAACATGGTCAACCCGACCTTCGCGCTCGGCATCTACACCTTCCGCACCCTGCGCGAGTTTCTGCTGAACCAGCCGCTGCGCTTCCTGGGGCTGGCGCCCAACGGCGCGCTCGACCGCTACTGGCGCTTCACGCTGTTCGGCTTCTACGTCCAGGACAAGGTGCGCATCACGCCGCGGCTGAACATCGAGGCCGGCGTCCGCTACGAGTTCACGACGCAGCCGCGCGATATCTACGGCCGCGATTCGGCGTTGATCCGGCTGAGCGACCCCACGCCCACCGTCGGCCAGCTCTACCAGAACCCGACTTACAAGAACATTTCGCCGCGGTTCGGCTTTGCCTGGGACCCATTCGGCAACGGAAAGACCTCGCTGCGCGGCGGTTACGGATGGTTCTTCAACACCAACAACCAGCAGAACCTGATCGTGACGGTAACCAATCCGCCGGCCACGCCGCGGGTCATCATTGCCAACACCCCTCCGGTGTTCACCAACCTCACTTTCCCAAACGCGCCGTTCGAGCGCGGCGTTGGCAATTCCATCCGGCCCGTGCAGTGGGACATCAAAAACCCCAACGTGCACATGTGGAACCTGAACGTGCAGCGGCAACTCTGGGCGGAGACGGTGGTGACGCTGGGC
>JBKKAI010000051.1:0-2906 GCA_046714815.1 Terriglobia bacterium
GGCTTTGATCGCCGCCGGAGAACCGGCGCCGAATCTGCGCCCTTTCCCGAAGGGCACTTCCCAGACGCCGGCCAGGTTGAAGCGATGGGCCAGGTGGAAAGCGGAGAGTCCCTTGTTCAACTGGTAGTTGCGCAGATCAATGATGCCCTGATTGTCTATGGTTCGCGACCAGGTATAGTTTCCGAGAAAGGAAAGCCCTTTCGAGAAGCGCCTCTGGACCTGCGTTTCCAGGCCATGATAAGTGGCGAAGCCCTCCGACAGCGCCAGCCGCATGGAGCTGATATTGCTGAACGGCCGGCGCGCCTGCACGCCGCCCGCGCCGGGCGTTGGCGCGTTCGCTTCCCGATAGATGGAAATGCCCGTGGACTTGGTGCCGACATAGCCGGCCCGGACCACCAGGTCTTGCGCCAGGGAGCGCTCGAGGTAGAAGTTCCATTGCTGGATGGCGGCGTCCTTCATGTCCACGTCCACCGCCGTCAATGCGGGACGGCTTCCCGGAGCGACGAAATTCACCACCGGTGTCAGATCGTCAATCGGGTAGTTTCGGAAGTCGGCTTCGTTGACGCCCAAAACCACGTCGCCGGTGCGAATGGCCGGCGGGTTAATCGCCAGGCTGATGGACTCCTGCTGAGAGACCTTCTGGAAAAAGACCCCGTAAGCGCCGCGGGCCACGAAGTTCGGCCGGATCTGATAGGCGAAGCCGATTCGTGGCGCGTAGTTGTTATTGTCATTTCGCTGCAGAGCGCGGCCGATGTCGGACGGCCGGTCCGCGGGGGTGAAAATCCGGCCTTCGTTTGGACCCGTCCGCAGAAAGTTGGAGATCTGGTCGCGGTTGGCGAACGGCCGGCCCAGCCACTCGTATCGCAGGCCCAGGTTGAGGGAAAGCCGCCGCGTGACCTTCCAGTCGTCCTGCGCCCAGGGCATGGCCTGGCTGTTGCGAAAATTCGGATCAAAGATATCAATGCTGGCGCGGATTTGCCGCGGCAGGCCGAGCAACGCATCGGCGAAGGCAAAGCCGCGCGACCCCGGCCCGGCGGTCCACTGGCCGTTGAAGATGTGCTCGCCGACCGGACGGATGGCCTCCGGGAACGTATCCCGGTAGCGATTGCCGGTGAAGCCGACACGGATGGTGTGCTTGCCCCGCACCATCAGCAGGCTCTCGTGGAGCTGGAAGATTTCATCCTTCCAGCCGCGGGGCCCGGAAACTCCCTGCCCCAGGGTCTGGCCACTGGGATTGCCCATCAGGCTGAAATCCTGGACCGAAAAGTAGGGAGCGTGCCAGCAGGCCGGGACGCGGCAGGTCCCCTTCAGGCCGAACTCCTCGGCCACGTCGCGCTTATGCGCGCTCTCGACCAGCTCGAATTGAGAGAACCGGCTGTAGCCCACTCGGAATTCGTTGATGGTTGTCGCGCTTACGGTGTGGGACCAGTTCAAAACGGCGTGCTGCCCTCGCAGCTCGTGGCTGTAGCCGAACTTCGGCCAAACCGGCGGGCCAACCGTCGTGGTGTCGGAAATGGTGTAGCGGCCGTGGAGGCGGTCGCGGGTTCCCAGGGCATGGTCAATGCGCGTCAGGAACTGGTCGGTGCGCGTCTTCTGCGGCGTGAGCGACTGATAGTTCGCGTTGGGCAGGATGCCGCCTATACCCGCGCGGATCGGCAGGGGAACGAACTCCGAGATGAAGCGCGCCGGAAGCGGATGCATCCGCGCTCTGGGGATGACGTTGTTCGGAAATGGGGTGCGCGTCATCCAGTCGTAGAGAGCAATCGGCTGCCGGCTGGAAGAATCAGTGCCGAGCAGCGCGGAGAAATCGCCGGAGCGCATCGCCTGGGTCGGCACCGTGGTGTTCTGCGTGAACCCCTGTCGCAGCCGCATGTGCTCGGTCGAAACAAAGTAAAACGTCTTGTCGCGGATGATCGGGCCACCGACCGTGCCGCCGAAAGTGTTGCGGTTGAGCTGGGCCTTGCGGTCGGCGAAGCTGTCCCGGGCGTCCCAAAAGTCATTGCGCACGAATTCAAACAGGACGCCATGCACCTCGTTGGTGCCCGCTTTGGTCACCAGGTTGAGGTGCCCGCCGGCTTCGCTCCCGAACTCGGCGCTGTAATTGGCTGTCTCGACTTTGATCTCGGCGATCGAGTCAACCGAAGGTGCGAAGATATTGGTCTGGTGGGCCGCCTCCTTGGCGGGAATCCCGTCAAAAAGATACTGGTTGTACGTGGGATTATGGCCGTGGACGCTGAAGGAGCCGATCCAGGTCGCCCGCTCCGTCTGGTGCCGCCGGTTGCCGGTGGACTCGGAAACGCCCGCCGACAACAGGGCCAACTGCATGAAGTCCCGGGCGGCCAGCGGCAGCTCGACAATTTTCTTGTTCTCAATGAGATTTCCCACCTGCGAGTCGCTGGTCTGCACCAGCGGCGCTGTGCCGGCTACCTCCATCACCTCCGAGACCTGGCCGAGCTCCATGCCAAGATTCACTTCCACTGTCTGATTCACGTCCACCTGGAAGTCCTCGGTGGTCGTTTTCTTGAACCCGGCAAACTCGGCGGTGACACGATAAACTCCCACCCCCAGGTTCGGGAAGGAATACTGGCCCGCCTCGTTGGTTTCCGTCGTCAGGGTCACACCCCGGCTCACGTCCAGCGCCGAGACCTTGACGCCCTGCATGACCGCCTCGGAGCGGTCCCGCACGGTTCCACGAAGTCGGGAAGCCACCTGGCCGAACGCGGGCGTCGCCAGAGCCATCAAGCAGGCCAGCGTGAAAGTCAGCCGCAAATTGTCAGAAAGCCTCATGCACACCTCTCGATTGTGCCCAGCGGATCCGAACAGCAATGCTCGGATGATTCGCTACCCGTAGTACACTCCCGGCATTGGAAAGTCAAGGAGCCAGCCATGGCCTCATGGCGTACGAC
>JBKKAI010000052.1:0-3201 GCA_046714815.1 Terriglobia bacterium
GAGCTTAAGCTCTGTGTTTTCAGCGTCGGCCCCCAGCCGGGGCCGGTTTCCTGCTAACAACTCGATGTGTTTTTTAGGACCTAACTTGTTTCGGCTCAAGCAGATAACTGTTAGCCAACTTTTCCGCTAACAGCGGCAGGGAAATCCTAAATTGCTGATTTTGCGCCAGTTAGAAGATTGCGATTAGCGGCAGTTCCGCTAACATCGGCGGTAAGCCGTTGGCTGCTCTCTTGCTTCTCTCTGGAATCATCGTAAGCGTTATATATTCCCACTTATTGAGATTCCTGTCAAGGCATTTTTTCATCTTGCTATCTGCCGACGCCTTCCATGGACAGGTATAATTTACATGTGCTCACCTCGGGGACACGCCTGGGCTCCTATGAAGTAATCGCGCCGCTGGGAAAAGGCGGCATGGGCGAAGTGTACCGTGCCCGCGACAGCGTGCTGGGCCGCGAAGTCGCGCTGAAGCTGCTCCTGGAAGCGGTGGCGGCTGACCCCGAGCGGATGGCCCGCTTCGAGCGCGAGGCGCAGCTCCTCGCCGCCCTCAATCATCCCAATATCGGGGTGATCCACGGCCTCGAGTCCCACGAGGGGCGCCGTTACCTGGTCCTGGAATATGTGCCGGGCGAAAGCCTGGACGAGCGCCTGCAGCGCGGTCCGGTTCCGATTGATGAGGCGTGCGAAATCGGGCGGCAAACCGCGGACGCGCTGGAAAACGCGCACGAGCGCGGCATCATCCACCGCGATCTGAAACCCGCGAACATCCGCGTGACACCCGAGGGCCGGGTGAAAGTTCTGGACTTCGGACTGGGGAAGGACATCGCCGCCGCGGCGGGCGACCTGTCGAAGTCGCCGACGCTGGCGACGATGGAAACGATCTCGGGAAGCCTCCTGGGCACTGCTGCCTACATGAGTCCCGAGCAGGCGCGCGGCAAGGCCGTGGACCGGCGCGCCGACATCTGGGCCTTCGGCTGTGTGCTGTACGAACTGCTCACTGCGCGGAAGGCATTTGCCGGCGAAACGATCAGCGACCTGGTCGCGGCCGTGCTCAAGCAGGAGCCCGATTGGGACACGCTGCCCGCGGAAACGCCTCCCTACGTACGGGTGCTGCTGCGGCGGTGCCTGGAGAAAGATTCGCGCCGGCGGCTGCGGGATATCGGCGATGCCCGCGTCGAGCTGGAGTATCCCCCCACCGCGCTCATTCCTGTCCCGGCCGCGGTTGCTGTTGCCGCCCGGCGCGGGTATCCGTCCTGGTCAATCGCGTTGGCCATCCTGCTGATCGGCACAGTGGCCGGAGCCATCGCCTGGTCCTTGATCCGGCCCACAGCCTCGCGCCGCGGCTCCATGCGGTTCAGTACGGTGACGAACTTCGCGGGAGTGGAGGCAGAACCTTCCATGTCACCCGACGGCCGCTCGGTGGCGTTTGTTTCCAACCGGGGTGGCCAGTTCGATATCTGGGTGGGCCTGGTCAACGGCGGAAACCTGGTGCGCATCACGAGTGACCCGAACCTCGAGTCGCGCCCGCGCTGGTCGCCCGACGGAACGAAGATCGCCTACGCGCGGCTCAACGATTCCGGCGCGTGGGACATCTGGATGGCGCCGGCGTTTGGGGGCACGGCGCGACGCCTGATCTCCGGCGGCGCCGACCCGGCCTGGTCACCCGATGGCCGGCAACTGGCGTACGCCGCCGGCAATACAATCTGGATCGTTGATGCGAACGGCGGCACTCCCAGAGCGATTACAAAAGCCGACCGATCCATGCACCGGCAGCCGGTATTCTCCCGCGATGGGCGCCGGCTTGCCTTCGTGGGACGTTCCGGTGGGCCTTACGCCCATCTCGCGATTGTCGAACTGGAGACCGGCGACATCCGCTGGCTGGTGACCGAACAAGCCCAGGTGCTTTCGCCGGCGTGGTCGCCGGATGACCGCTCGATCTGCTTCGCGTCGTCGCGTGGAGGCTCGATCAACGTCTGGAGGGTCGGCGTAGATGGCGGTGAGTTTGAGCAGATCACTGCCGGTCAGGGTGACGACGCGGAACTGGACATTTCGGGGGACGGCAAACGGATCGTCTTCGCCAGCTACCGCGAAAACATTGATCTAGCCGAAATCTCCATCGGCGCGGCCGGCAGCCCGGCGACAGGGTCTGCGCCGAAGTGGATCGGCAGCGACGCCGCACGAAACGAAACCGCGCCGGTGTACTCTCCCGACGGCCGCCGGCTGGCGTATTTCACGAATCGTCGAGGAGTGGACCGGGAAACGATCTGGATTGCGAATGCCGACGGCTCGAACGCCACGCCGCTGATAGAGGATAACTGCACGAACGTTTTTCCACGCTGGCTGGATAGCCAGACGGTGAATTACTTCGCAAACTGCTCCCCTCCGGCCGCGGCGTTGCGGCGTGTTTCGATCTCCGGCGGCATCCCGGAGACAATCACCACCTTGCCGCACATGGGTCCGGGCCATTTGGCGAGCACCGGCAAGGTGCTCATGTGGAACTTCCAGGGCCAGATTACCCTTCTAGCGCAAGGCGTCAAAGAACCGCAGCCGCTGAACAACATTCGTGGCGCCTGGGCCACTTGGTCGCCGGACGGCAGCCGTATTGGCTACGTCGTCTCCGCCGCGCGAGAGAACGATCCCCAGGCGGGCGTCTGGGTCTATGACTTGAAAAACGAGCCGCAGCAGGTATTCCAGGGCTGGGCCGAGCGCTTCCAGTGGCTGAGCGATACGGAAATTGCCTTTCTGGAGGGCAAAGCCGACCTGAACGGAACGCTGTGGCTGGTGAAGATCGGCGAGCCCAAGGCGAGCCGGGAATTGGCGCGTATCCGCGTTCAGCGGTCGTACTGGATGCCGGCCTTGGGAACGGACTTTGACGTCCATCCGGACCGTACCCGCATCGTCGTCCAGGTCACGAACCTGTGGGAAGCCGACCTGGGCATGATCGAGATGATCCGCTGACGCCCGTCCTGAGTTCCATGCACCCCAGGATCTCGGTTGCTGGACACGGCGGCGGGCAGACCGCTGCTCGCAATGAGCAACCCTGCGATTGCCAGCCAAGCTCGTCCGGACATCCGCGCCCTCCAGTTTTGATGTACGCCCATCATAACGTCTCCGCGCCCAAATTGCGAATGCACACTCCGGCACTTCCGGCACTCACTCCTATCCGCCCTATCCGCGACACCACTTGCCAGCGCCTTGATGCCC
>JBKKAI010000053.1:0-7860 GCA_046714815.1 Terriglobia bacterium
CGACATCGGCAACCAGGGCATCCACGAGATGGACATCGCCCGCTGGGGCCTCGGCGTGAAGTTCCCCACTCGTGTGCAGTCCATGGGCGGGCACTTCATGTTCGACGATGACCAGGAAACCCCCAACACGCAGGTGGCCATGATGGAGTTCCACGACACCGGCAAGAAGACGTTCCTGGTGTTCGAGGTCCGCCACTGGATGAGCAATCACGAGGGCGGCATCGGCGAGGGCGGCCGCGACAGCAACACCATCGGCAACATTTTCTATGGCTCGAAGGGGTACATGGTCATTGACGGCTACACGTCGTACAAGACCTTCCTGGGACGCGAGCAGGCGCCGGGCCCCAGCAACAAGGCCGGCGGCGGACACCACGAGAACTTCTTCAAGGCGATGCGCAGCCGCAAGGTGGAGGACCTGCACGCCGATATCGAGGAAGGCCACCGCTCCGCGGTGCTGATGCACCTGACAAACGTCTCCTATCGGACCGGGCGCTCGATCGAGTTCGACCCGGCCACTGAGAAGATCGTCAGCGACGCGGATGCCTCGAAGCTCCTGTCGCGCAAGTACCGCGCGCCGTACGTCGTCCCCGAGAAAGTCTGAAAGGCTTAAACTACGAAGACACCGAGGCACAAAGAAATGCGTGCCTCGGTGTCTTTTTGCTTTTGTGGCTGCCGCGCCCACCGCCGCGTGTCGCGGTAGCGGCGGCTGGGCTGCCCACATGTCGGACTCGCCGGACTCGCATTGACATGCGGTGCAAGTCTGATAGTCCGGTTAGCCAGAGGGAAGTCTTCCATGAAAACGGCCCCGGTTCGACGTCGTCTCGGCCAACGGCTACAGGCCGGCAGAGGCAAGGATGGGATCGTGATCCGGCCGAAGAAACGGACTGCCTGAACACCATGAGGCGGTCGCTATCCTGCGAAGTGAGTAGACTGGCATATGAAGTGCAAGCACGGCTTGGACCCAAGATCCTGTGCCCCATGCCGGCAAGCCGGCGAGACTGAGGCGCTGCCCTCCGACGCTCTCCGGCTCGCTGACGGGAATCCAGCACTTGTACTTCGCCTCAAGCCGGATTCGGAGAATGCGACGGTCTTGCTGTTGGAAGGTACTGCTGGGCGCATCTCGCTGGTCGGGTGCAGCGTTTTGCGGCCCCTTGACTCGACTGCCGACTTTGATCACACAGAGGTCCTTAAGCGGTTCCATGACGTCGCCCTGAAGATGGGCTGTCTGTTTCATCCTAGGCGAGCGCTGACAGTCCGTGAGCAAACGGAAGTGGGTCCGACACACTGCTATCAGTGCAAAGCCAGGCTTTCGTTCGAGAAGGAGTCGTTGGGCTGCGAGCAGTGTGGATATTACGTCTGTCGATGCGGGCGGTGCCTGTGCGGGTACAGTGGGCGGAACTATCGTGGAGAGTTCTTCAGCAAATACCGGTCTCCCCCGATCCCGCGAGAGCAGCGTCTGGAGTTCGTTCGCGCAGTAAGGTTCTGCGCTGGCGGCGGCTAACCCGCAGGGCGCCGGCAAGCAACACCGCGCGATGCGCCACCCAGTATGCCACCCAAATCACTGGCGGTTCGGGAACGAGGCGACGACGGCACGTGACAACCGGAAGCTTGTCTTTCGAAGACGACTGACCGCTTCTGCGAAGTCCAGAAGACCTCGCTGAGCCGCGTCGTCCAACACTGCCAGCGTACCTGCCACCCTGAGCCCCCGCCGGCGCGCTTCTCTCCTTCCGGCTCGGTCGTCCATCAGCAGAAGGTCCGCGTTCAGTTCGAGGGCCAGCGAGATTGCCTCGGCTTCCCCTGGATCGAGATGAACCAGACCGCGTGGCTTCGACTGGGTAGATCGAACCTCGATCCAATCCGGCAGGTGCGCAACCCAGGTTCGGATGGAGTTGGGGGCCCTTTCGTGTTCAAGCTCCGCCAGCACAGCGGCAGGAATCACAACCCGGCCATACAACTGCTGGAGAATGCCGATGCACTCGATGAGAATCAGGTAGTTCAGCGGGGTTGCGTCTGCAATGACCAGCATCCGCCGAGTCGTTCAGCCGCGGGCCGAATCTGTCTCGCGCAGCCGGCGAAGTGTATGGCGGTCCGCTTCAAAATCCGCCGGGCTGTAGTCGTACACTTCGTGCTGCTTCAGAAAGGCGTCAACTTCCATCCGGGTTTGGAAACCTAACAACCGCCGCAGTTGGGCCATGGTGAGAACTTCGGAGCGATAGGCTTCCAACGCCAGGCTTTCGAGCGCAACGCGAGAGAGATCCTTCCACTTGGCTTCCAATCCCCGGGCGATATCCTCAGGCAACTCCAGAATTAGCTGCATAGCCTCTCTCCTGGTTTTCCAACCGCTCGGTAATCCAGTGCGCATCTGAAGCATAACACGGTCGTGTGCGATACACCGCAGCGACGCGGCCGTGATTCTCCAGGTCAGTGGTTGTCTTGATAACTCATCACTCATAACTCATCATTCATCATTAACGGCCGTAGGCCGTTATCAGCGCGATTCCGCTTAAGATGATGGCGGCGGCGAGGAGGCGTCGCGGGCCGAAGGACTCGCGGAGGACAGGCCAGCCGAGCAGGGCGCTGGAGCGCGCGTCACGGGTTGAGGCGGAACTCGCTCCGGAGATCGGTGCGCCGCGCCCAGGCCAGGGAGGGCTACAATGCCTGCGCCGTGCCGCCGAAACCAGGCAGGCCAGCGCCGGCGGCAAGAAGTAACGCAGCGCCGCTCGTTAGAATTTGTTCATTGACGATTGATGGCCGGCCATGGTTTTCACTCGTCAATGAAAAAATCGTCAATGAGAAAATGCCTGCTACACTGGGATTGAAACGGCATGCCCTGGAAATTCACGGTCCGGCAGACCAGAAGGCTGGTGCTGGTTCTGCTCGCGGCCACGGCCCTGGTGACCGGCGGCGCCTGGTTCCTGGCCACGCAGCGCAAGGCCGCCGAGCGCCAGTTCACCCCGCCCGAGGTGCCGCCGAACACCACGCAGAGCGCGGGGTTCAGCCTCTCCAAGTCGGAAAACAACCGGACGCTGTTCACCGTGAAGGCCGCGCGCGCGCGCGAGCAGAAAGACAGCGGCAAGAGCATTCTCGAGGAAGTGGAGATCACCACCTACGGCGCGCAGGGCAACCGTCACGACCGCATCTACAGCAAGCTGTGCGAGTACGATGCGAAAACCGGCCGCGTTCACAGCGAAGGCGAAGTGGAGATCGAGCTGGCCAGCCTGCCCGGCGAAATGCCCGTTGGCGGCGCGCCGGCACGCCCGGCCATCGCGCCGATTCCGGGCGCGCCCGACACGCCCATCTACGTCAAGACCTCCGGACTCACCTTCGAGGAGAAAACCGGCATCGCCTCCACCGACCGCGCGCTGCAGTTCCGCTTCCGGCGCGGCAGCGGGCGGGCCGTCGGGGCGATTTACGACTCGGCGCAGCGGATGCTGCGCCTGAAATCGGCGGTGGAGATCACGGCGGCAACAAGCCACAGAGGCACAGAGGCACAGAGCCGGCAGAACGGCCCACAGGCCGCTCCTCTCGAAATCAAGGCGGCCGAGCTCGTCTATCTCCAGCGCGAGGCGCAGGTCCAGTTGCAGCGGCCGGAGATGCGCCGCGTGACTTCGGGAAATGCCGCTGGAAACGGCGGCGGCAGCCGGGAGATTGCGGGCGAGCGCGCCGTGCTGATGCTCGATGCGCAGAACCAGGTGACCCGCGCCGAGATCACCGGCAGCGTGCGCGCCCGCCAGTCCGAGCCGGGCGCCGAGACGCGGCTGTCGGCCGGCCGGCTGGAACTTGTGTTCGGCAAAGAGCAGTCGCTGGAGCGAGCCGACGCCATCGGGCAGGTACGGATGGATTCGGTGGGCGAGCGCAGCCGCAGCGAAACCCAGGCGGCGCGCGTGGAGCTGTTTTTCAAAGGCGCCGATAACGAGTTGGCGCAGGCGCAGTGGAAGGGCGCAGTGCGCATGGTGATCGTGCCGGCCGAGCCGGCCGCGCCCACCCGCGTGCTCACCAGCGAAGCAGTCGAGATGTTCATGCAGCCCGGCGGCCGCGACGTGGACGCGGCGCGAACGCTGGCTCCCGGCCGCCTCGAGCTGCTCCCTGGACGGGCAAAAAAGGGCGAGGGGAAAAGGGCGCTCACCGCCGAGACGCTGTGGATGAAGTTCGGCGAGCGAAGCCAGTTGCGCACGCTGACCGCGGAAAAGCGCGTGCGGCTGGAGCAGGACATCCCGCCCGCGGAGCCGAAACCATCCTCCGGCGGGCCCACGCAGCGTGTCACCACCAGCGATAGCCTGGTGGCGCAGTTTTCCGCCGCGTCGCAGGAACTGGAAACCCTGGAGCAGGCCGGCAACTTCCGTTACGTCGAGGGCGAGCAGCAGGCCGGCGCCGAGCGCGCCCACTATCGCGCCGCGGACGAACGGATCGTGCTGACCGGCAGCAGCGCGAGGAACCCCGAGGTATGGGATGCGCACACCCGAACGTCGGCCCGCCGCATCACGCTCGACCAGAAAACCAACGAGGGCTTGGCCGAACAGCAGGTGCGCACAACCCACCTGCCGGTGGAAAAGGAGCGCGACGCAAAGGCGGCCGCCGTTCCCGGCCCGTTGAAGGCCAACTCGCCGGTGCACGTGGCCGCCGAGCGGATGCTCAGCAACTCGAAGACCGGCGTCACGCGCTACGAGGGCGGCGCGGGCGGCCGGCGCGCGCGGCTCTGGCAGAACCAGGATGTGATCCAGGCGCTCACGATCGTGCTCGAGCGCCAGGAACGCCGCCTGACCGCGGACGGCGAGGTGACGACGGTGCTGATCGAAACGGGCAGTCCCGAAAGCGATGTCAAACCCAGCGCTGGCAGCGGCGGCGACGGGCGGCGCGAAAGCGCTGGCAGCGGCGGCGCGAAGGCGCCGCCAGGCGTCGCCCGGCCCATCACCATCACCGCCGGACGCCTGGTCTATACCGACGATGACCGGCGCGCGCACTACGAGCGCTCGGTCGTGCTGCGCCGTCAGGACACGGCCGGCGCCGCGGCCACCACCGACACCATTATCCGCGCGGCGACGCTCGACGCGTTCCTGCTGGCGGCGGCGGAGGTGAAGCCCGGCCAATCGCGGCTGGAGCGCGCGCTGGCCCGCGGCAGCGTCACCATCGAGGAAACCTCCGCCACGCGCAAGCGGCGAAGCGGCGGCGAGGTGGCCGAGTATACCAGCGCCGATGAAAAGGTGGTGCTCAGCGGCGGCGAACCGTTCATCCTTGACGAGCAGCGCGGCTACACGCGGGGCCGCCAATTGACTTACCATGTTCGCGATGATAAGATTTTCGTGCATGGAGACCGTGGCTCGCGAACGGTGACCGAACACCGCGTCGAGCGCCGCGAATAACCGGGAGGATGGCCCACGCTCCGCACCGAGGACCTGAAAAAATCGTATCGCGGGCGCTGTGTCGTTGATGATGTTGGCCTGGAGGTAACCCAGGGAGAAGTGGTAGGCCTGCTGGGACCGAACGGCGCCGGCAAAACCACGACCTTCCACATTATCGTCGGGTTAACCAGCCCCGATAGCGGGCGCGTCCTGCTGAACGGCGCCGACATTACACGCCTCCCGATGTACCAGCGGGCGCGCAGTGGAATCAGTTACCTGCCCCAGGAACCTTCGGTCTTCCGCAGGCTTTCCGTCGAAGAAAACCTGCTGGCGATCCTGGAAACGCTGCCGCTGAACCGGCACGAGCGCCGCGAGCGGGTCGAGAGTCTGCTCGAGCAGTTGGGCCTGGAACAGGTGCGGAAAAACCAGGGCTACATGCTGTCGGGCGGCGAGCGCCGCAGGCTGGAGATCGCCCGCGCGCTGGTCATTTCGCCCACCTACATCCTGCTGGACGAGCCGTTTTCCGGAATTGACCCGCTGGCGGTGCTCGACATCCAGCGGATCATCTGGGGGCTGAAGCGCAGCGGCATCGGCATCCTGGTCACCGACCACAATGTGCGCGAAACCCTCATGGTGACCGATCGCGCTTATATCATCAATAACGGCGGCATCTTCCGCAGCGGCACCCCCGACGCGCTGGGCAATGATCGCGAGGTGAAACGCGTGTACCTCGGCGAAGGCTTTTCCTTCGAGCGGCCGGCCCTGGGGCGACAGGTATGAGGCGGCAGGCGTGATAGCGGCGGCAGGCGTGAGGCGGCCCGTATGAGCTGGCAAAACCTCCGGGTCAATCTCAAGGTTTCCCAGAGGCAGGTGCTGACGCCCGGCCTGGTGCAGATGGTGACCGTCCTGGCGCTGAATAAGCTCGAGCTCAAGGACATGATCAACCAGGAGATGGTGGAAAACCCGATCCTGGAAGATCTGAGTGAACAGGAGCTCGATGTGCCGCCCACGGCCGAAGAGCTGGCCGCCAACGAGGAGCTGCCGCTCGACGGAAACCGGGATGGGCTCGAAACGAACACGCAGGATCCTTTCGACCAGATAGACTTCGGCAGCTTCTTCGAGGAGTACCTGGACCCCGGCTACCGCAGCCCCGCTTCGGAAGTGATCGAGCGGCCTTCGTTCGAGAATTTCCTTTCGACGCCGACGACGCTCACCGACCACCTGCATTGGCAACTGAGCCTGTCGGCGGCGCCGTCGAAGATCGCGGACGCCGCCGAATCCATTTTTGGCAACTTGAACGAAGACGGGTTTCTGACGGCGACGGCGGAAGAAATCGCCGAGAGCGGCGGGCACACGATGGAAGACGTGGCGCTGGCGCTGAAGCTGGTGCGGGATTTTGACCCGCCCGGCGTAGCGGCCCGCGACCTGCGGGAGTGCCTGCTGGTGCAGCTAAGCGCGCTGGGCCTGGAAAAAAGCTGCGCCTGGCAGGTGGTCTCCGAGCACCTCACGCCGCTGCAGAACAAGCAGTACAAGGAGATCGCCCGGGCCCTGGGCCGGCCGATGCAGGACATTGACGCGGCGCTGCTGGTGATCCGCCGCCTCGACCCACGCCCCGGCCAGCGCTACAACAAGACCGAGCCGCAATTGATCGAGCCCGACGTTTTCTTCGTGAAATCCGGAGACGAGTACCAGGTGCTGATCAATGAAGACGACCTGCCGCAGTTGCGCCTGAACGCGTCGTACCGGCGGCTGCTGGACCGCGGCGCTTCGGCCAAGGACGTCCGCACCTACGTGAAGGAGCGCTACACCTCGGCCATGCAGCTCATCAAGAACATCGAGCAGCGGAAGCAGACCATCGTCAAGGTCTGCCTCGCGATTATCCGGCGCCAGCACGACTTCCTGGACCACGGCATTGATCACATCAAGCCGATGATGATCAAGGAAGTGGCCGAAGAAGTGGGCGTGCACGCCTCCACCGTCAGCCGCGCCGTGGCCAACAAGTATGCGCATACGCCCCAGGGCGTGTACGAGCTCCGTTTCTTCTTTTCCGAGGCGGTCCAGGGGCCATCCGGCGGCGAAACCTCTTTGCTGACCCTCAAGCGGAAAGTGAAAAAGATGATCGAGGAAGAAGACGCCACCCACCCGCTCACCGACGATCACATCACGCGAATCCTGCAGTCCCAGGGGATCAATGTCACGCGGCGCACGGTCGCCAAGTACCGCGAGGACATGAGGATCCCTTCCACGCACCATCGCCGCGTGAAGACGTGACGGCCCGGAGCGGAAGCTTTGGGCCCGTTCTTCGGCGGCTGAGGTTGTCCGGCGCCAGGTGAAATCCAGGAGGAAGCGATGAGAATCCACTACACCGGCAGGCAGGTCGAAATCACGCCGCAGATCAAATCGCAGGTGGAAGAAAAACTGAACAAAGTGCACAAGATCCTGGGGCCGAACCTGGACCTGGAAGCGCGCGTCATCCTTTCCCTGGAGCGCCACCTGCATTCCAGCGAGGTCACGCTTAACC
>JBKKAI010000054.1:0-2569 GCA_046714815.1 Terriglobia bacterium
CTTCAACGGCAGCGCGGCTAATTCGCGAATCTTGTTCCGCACCTCTGCGGCAGCCTCGGCATCCTTTGCGTTCCGGTAGTACGCCAGGGCGCGCTTGTAGTAAGCCATCGCCCGAACGCCGTCGCCCACGTCGGCAAAGGCCGTTCCGGCGGATTCCAGTGTCTCGCCTTCCATGGGGTCTTCCAGCTCGCGGTAGATCGCGGCGGCGCGGTCAAAATATGCGGCGGCGGTCTTGGGATCGGGCAACCACAGGTAGGACTTGGCCGCCGTAGCGAAGCCGTCGGCCTCGTATTCGCGGCCGCCGGCGCTTGCCACGACAAGGGCGCGCTCGACAAAATCACGCGCCTGCTGATTGCGGTTCAGCGTTGTGGATGCCCAGGCACTCAAATTCAGCGCCTTTAAGTGTATCTGTAGCGCGTTGATCCGCACTCGCTCGTCCGGCGCCTTCTGAAGCCGTTCGGCGGCTCGGCGGACTTGTGCGAGCCAGAGGAGCGCGGTTCGGACGGCATGCTCCCGGCCGAACTCGTTGTTTTTTTGCTCGCGCTTTCTGGCTTCCTCCAGCCACTCGAACGCCTTGCTCAGCAAACCGGTTGTGAGCCTGAAGCGGTCAGCGTCGGCAGGTTGAATCTCGAACGCACGATTGTAGTAGACGGTTGCGCGTTGAGGATAAGCGAACCAGTCCAGCCTGTCGCCAATGCTTTCGAGGGTTGCGCTTTCAGCGTTAGCGGCCAGACGCTCCCGAGTCTCTTGGAGCGCTTGGTCGAAGTAGCGCTCGCCCACATCGGCGGCGCCCAGGCGCGTATACACTGCGCCGAGCTGGATGAGGGCGCTGGTCGCGGGCTCCCAGGAACAGCTTCGCCGCGAGTAACGATGGGCCTTCTCGTAATGCGGAACGGCCGCGCGCAGTGACAACAGGTTGAACTGGTACGCCAGCCGGTCGCCCTCGGCAAATGCGGCCGCGCCCCAGCGCCGGTTTGTGTTTAGAACCTCGATGAGAAGAAAAACAAAAACGGCGAAGGCGAGCGGGCAGGCCCGCAGCAGTGCGAAGGATAACTTCCGGCGGTCGCCTTTCTCGCGTGGCATGGCCGTGTAGCAGGCGATCGCACTTCCGGCCAGCACCGCTTGCAGCAATCCAAACAGCGCGGCAGACACGGTGTAAGTCATCTCGCACCGCATGGTGACATCAAGTACAGCAACAGCATATCCGGCGCCGCCGATGCCGATCCCGAGCGCCAGGCCTGTTTTTAGCTTTCGGCTGTGAAGGCGCAGGAAGAGCCACCCATATAGCAACACCGCCCCAGTGGCGCCCAATGGCGCGTAGATGATACCCACGGGCAAAAGGAGTGCCCAGACGAGCAGTATCGCCACATCTAGAGCCGCCAGCCAGCGCGTCTCGGGCCGCTCGGACCTTCGAGATGTAACCACTGGCACCATGTTTTTCGATGGCCCATGATACGCCATGTTCTGAGGCCTACGCGAGTCAGGCGCGCGACGCGCAGCTTGATTGAAACCCCACGCGCCGCCGGCGCTGCTGGAATTGCATCTATCAGTGGTACCCACCGCCGGCCGCGGTGACGCCTCGGCGGCGGCGAGCTCGGGATGGGGCGAATCTCAGTTGATGATGGAGCGCATCTGCCGGGTGATGCCGGGCCGGCCGAGGTCCAGCTCGTTCCGCACCAGGTTCAGGCCGTAGACGCACATCTCGAAGTCGTCGGAGAGGCGGCGGAACAGGGGCGCGACCTTGCGATACTCGAACAGGTTGAACTCCGAGACGATGAAATATGATTCCTTGCCCGCCTTCACATAGTCCACGAACGAGTCAATCCGCTGCTGCCGCAGCCGCCAGTTGCGGATGCTTTCGGGAAACATGCCGCTGAGGAAAAGCGTGAAGTCGCCGATGTGCTTGCGCACCTGCCGCTCGCGGTCGAAGGACTCGGCCTCGAGCAGCGGGTTGGAGGCGACGAGCATCTCGCCGACGTCTTCGAGGGGCCGGCCCTGCGCGTCGTGGATCTTGTAGAGGTTTTCGGCCTGGGTGAAGTCGCACAGCAGAGCAGCGATGTAGGCAGTGACGCTGCTGTCCTCCACGGCCAGAGCATTCTGGAAATTGCGCTCGACCATCTCGCTGAACAGTAGATAATCGGCTCGTTCGTCCACGGGTGACCTCCGTTCGGTCCCACTTCATCTACGTGCACGAGTTGTCAACGGTTACCCTCTTGGGCTATCTAGTACTGTGGAAAGACGGTTGTCAAGATGCGGATGAGCGGGACTGCTGTCAAAAATGGCACCTCTGCGAAGGCGCTGCTGCGGGGGCGACGGTTCGCCGGGGGCGTTCCCGCGGGGCCGGCGCGGTTGTCGCCGCGCTTTTCGCGGGCGCAGACGCGCGCGATCGCCCGGCTCCTGGCGGCGCTTCCCCCTGGCTTCGCCGCCCGCCTGCCGCGCCTCAGGATTGCCTGCGCCGAGCGGCTGTGGACCCCGGCCGGCGGGCCGGCGCACGCCGCCAGCTTCATCCCGCAGCGCTACATACTGCTCGCCGACTCTCTCTTCAGCCACCCGTATGACGTGGGGCGAA
>JBKKAI010000055.1:0-9295 GCA_046714815.1 Terriglobia bacterium
GCCCCGGACTGCGTGGGGCCGGAGGTGGAGCGCATGTCGCGCGATCTCCGCGACGGCGATGTGCTGCTGCTCGAAAACGTGCGCTTCCATCCGGAAGAAGAGGCCAACGACGAGGGCTTCTCCCGCCGGCTCGCTGCCCTATGCGATGTCTACGTGAATGATGCGTTCGGCAGCGCGCACCGCGCCCACGCTTCCACCGAGGGAATTGCGCATCACGTCGGGCAGGCGGCCGCCGGGCTGCTGATGCAGAAGGAGCTGCAGTACCTCACCCGCGCGATCTCCAACCCCGAGCGCCCCTACGTGGCCATCCTGGGTGGCGCGAAGGTTTCCGACAAGATCGAGGTCATTGACAACTTCCTCACCCTTTGCGACACGCTGCTCATCGGCGGGGCCATGGCCTACACATTTCTGAAAGTCCAGGGATTCGCCACGGGCGGCTCGCTGGTCGAGGCTGACAAGCTGGATTTGGCGCAGCGCGTGCTGGAAGACGTCCGGAGGCGCGATTTCCGGCTGCATCTTCCGGTGGACCATGTAGTCGCTCAAAAAGTCGAAGCCGGCGCGGAAAAGCTTATCGTGGAAGGCGGCGCTCCCACAGGCATCCAGGAGGGGTGGAAAGGGCTGGACATCGGTCCAGCAACCATCCGCCTTTACGCTTCGGAAATCGCCAAAGCCAAAACGATTGTCTGGAACGGCCCGATGGGTGTCTTCGAAGTGGACGACTTCGCCCAGGGGACGATGCAGATTGCCCGGGCGGTGGCGTCTTCCGGAGCGATCACCATCGTGGGCGGCGGTGACTCGGTGGCCGCGCTCGCCAAGGCCGGCCTGACCGAACAGATTTCCCATGTTTCCACCGGCGGCGGCGCGTCGCTGGAATTCCTGTCGGGGCAGAAGTTGCCGGGTGTCGAAGCGCTCTCCGAAGCCGGCCAAGGCCGATAGGCATCAGGGCGCACCAAGACACCAAAACCGGCCACAGAGGCACAGAGCACACAGAGCGAACAGGGAAGGCGTGGAAGTCCGACAAATTCTCAGACTGGCCGGGCTAGAAACTAAGCTGCGTCAGTAATACGGGAACGACAGGGTGATTTTCACCAGCCGCCTGGAAACGGGGTCGAAGCTGGTTTCCAGGATTTGCGGCTGATCTTTCTCCGCGCTGAACTTGTGGACCAGCAGGATCAACTCGCGGCCGCCCTCGGTGGACGGGCCGCTGAAGTAGGGCGGGCCGTAGAGGCGCCGGGTCTTTTCGATGGAGTCGCCCAGGCGCAGGCCGCGGCCGGTGGAATCGGCTGTGGCCGGCAGTTTCGTTTTCGCTGTCGGCTCCGGACCAAACGAAGCAACGGTCACGGCCTCGATGGTCCGGTCTTCACGAAGCTCCAGCCGCAGGTAGAGCCGCTTCTGAGCATCCACCCAGACAGGAAGGTCGGGTGTGTTCGGGTCGGTGCTGAAAGTCTTTCCGTAAAGCGCGATCGCCCGCGCGAGCTTGTCGCGGCCGGGCCGCAGCCGCGCCAGCGTCAATTCGTCGGAGGTCGTTGGCGCGAGCGGTATCGCCTGGGCCGTTCCTGTCCCCGTCCAGAGCATCGCAAGCAGAAGAGCGCCGGCGGCAGGTCTCATTCGAGGCTGCGGCGGACCATCTCGGCGAAGTTCTCACCCGTCTCGGTCCACAAAAGCCGCTTCTCCACCGGCAGTTTTTTTTCCACGTCGCGCACAAAGTCGAGCAGCCCGGCCATGTTCTCCTGCAAGCGCTCGCGGTAGTCACGGGTGCTGGCGCGCGCGCCGGAATCGGGCAAGGTCTGGTGGGCGCGGAAGGGCGTGTCCAGTCCGAAATCAACTTCCAGGTGCCCGCTCTCGGCGCGGCCATCGTCAAAATCCGGTCCGTTGCAAACCAGCGTCACCGGACGCGGGACCTTTTTCCAGCCGGCGGGGCCGCCGTTCTTCTGGAACACCCAGAGGTCCCAATAGGCAGTGGACTCGTAGGCGTAATCACCGTGGAGGAACTCCGAGGCCAGGTCGAGCACGTAGCCGGTCTCGGCTCCCTCGGCGAAGTCCTCTTCGAGAACGGGATGCTCGCTCCAACTGAGCGGGTACACGCGGATGCTCTGCACAAGCGGCCTGGACTTGGAGTAGGGGAAGGTCTCCAGCAGCACGCGGAAGCGGTCGAGCATCTGCGCCTCCTCGTAGTCTTTCAGCCACAGGCTCAGGTAAAAGTGGTCGGACATCGCCGGACAATGGAAACAGGTCCCGAGTTCCATACTACCCCAAGCCCGGGATAGCCGCCGTGGAGCGGTGGCGATTCTGTCGCCCGTTTCAGTTGTGATGGCTGAGTATCCACTCGAGCGCGGGATCGCGGCCCGCCTTGAACGCTTCCCAGGTCATTTCGGCGATCTGGTCCGGCATAACGACGTTCTCCGGTCCATCAACGAATTGATAGTACCGCGTTGAATAGGAGAGTGTGAGACGCGAGTTGGGGAGCGCGACCTGGTCGTTCTCCTGGAAGCTGTTCGGCTTCTCACCGATCGGTTCCCCCACCAGCATCGCGGCTGTCTCTTTTCGGAAATGCACGGCGTTGCTCATCGCCGCTGAAAACGTGCTGTTGCCGATAATCACGAATAGGCGGCCCTTTTGATTGATGCCCTTCCGGGCGCGTATCGGCTCAATCAGTTCTTTTCGACCCTTGTTGAAGTCACCTCCGCCGTTCTGCCTGAGATCAATGACAAGCTTCTGGACGGGGTTCTGATCGATGAATGCCAGGAGCCTGGCAGCATTCCCATGCAGGCCCTCATAACTTCGAAAGTTACAGTACACGGTTGCGTGTTCGGGCAAATACGTAAACCAGAACTTCTCGCCGGCCTTCTGTCGGAAGAGGGGCGGTTCTCTGGAGGGCAAGACCCACTTGATCGTCGCGAAGCGCTCAGGTGGGATGCCGGCAAAACTCATGGAGAAAGGAGTCCCTTGGTCGTCCGCGAAGGTATATTCAGCCCGCGCGGCATCCGGGATGATACGCAGCCCGTGCAGGACGTTGGAGAGCGTCAGGTAACCGCCGATGAGCGGACGGGCGAAAAACTGCGTTTCTGACTGCGGCGTCAGCGGCAGAATCGCTTTCTCCGCCTGCTCGACCGGCGTCTTTTCAACCCGGAGCAGCCGCGCTCCGAGCGCTCGCTCGGAGCCGGGGGCCACACGCGTCACGCGATACTCGCTCCCAAATTTCTGGACGACGAACGGAAAGCGCTGAAACGCACGCGGCACCCTCAGATACGTGTGCCCATCGCCGATCAGACTTGTGATCCGCAACATGCCAACGTATACCTCGTCAGAACCCAGGTTCGGCAAGGCCGCGTCCAGGGCCGCGACTTCGCTCTCGAACCTTTCCTTGGAAACCGTGTGGAAGGCTGACTTGTGCCGTTTGGGCAATTCGGCCGCGAGAAACCGAAGATCCTGTTTCCATTGCCCGGGCGACAACTGAAGAGTCTCTTCGCGATCTGCTCCGAGCAGGACGAGACTCGTCAAGGCAAGACTGAGCGCACCTACCGAACGACACCGGCCCCAAACGGTCCCCGCCCGCTCTCGATTCATGAGCGCCGCCTCCCCGCCACCGTCCTCCACATTGGACGGACGGCGCTCGCTTTCGTTAGACCATCTTAGACCATATGGCGCCGCCAGCGGGATCAGGGTAGGCCGGTACTACTCCAGGTTTTTCAGCACCGCGCGCCAGGCGTCCACTGCGAGCACCGCGGCATGCTTACTGGCCGCTTCCAGCTCGCCGACCGCCTGCTCGACATCGGCCGGCGTGATGCGCTCGGAGTCGGCCAGCGCCGTGGCTGTCACCAACTCGGTAAGCGCTGAACCGCAGGCCATGGCGGCGACACAGCCGCGACACTTGAAACCCATGGCGGACACACGGCCCGCTTCCACCTTAATCCAAAGCTTCAGGATGTCGCCGCAAACCGGATTGGAAACCTCGGCTACGGCATCGGCGTCGGGGAGCTCGCCGGCATTGCGCGGATGCTGGAAGTGCTCGATCAGTCGCGGATGGTGCACTGGAAACCCTTTACAGACGCGGGAAGCGCATGCCACAATCAACGTCGCTTGCGAGAGTACTTGCACTACCTCCGGAAAATCAACCAGCCCCGCCGGTTCGAGTCGCTGTTCCTGTTTGTGACCTCGCGCTGCAATTCCGTCTGCCGCACCTGCTTTTACTGGGACAACCTGAACAAGAACGAGGACCTCACCTTCGAGCAGCTCGAAACGATCTCGCGCACGGCCCCGCCGTTCCGGAAGTTGTGGCTCTCCGGCGGCGAGCCGTTTTTGCGGCCGGAGCTGGCGCGCATCATCACCATGTTCGCGCGCAACAACGGCGTTGAAAACGTGAACCTGCCCACCAACGGCTTGCTGCCCGCCCGAACCGACGAAGTCATCGGCGAGGTGCTGGCCGATAATCCTCGCCTCACGGTGGACCTGAATTTTTCGCTCGATGGACTGGCCAACACTCACGACACGATCCGCGGCGTGCCGCGGAACTTCGAGCGGACGCTCTCGACGATTTCGCTGATGGAGCAAAAGTACGGCGGTGTGCGCCGCCTGCGCCGCAACGTGCTCTCGGTGATTACCACCGAGAACTACCGCGAGCTGGTCGAGCTGGGGATGCGCCTGCTCGGCGAAGACCAGGTCAGCGGCCACTATTTCGAGATCATCCGCGGCAACCCGATGGACCCGCAATTGAAGCGGCTGCCGCGCGAGGAGCTGAGGGAATTGCACCGGCGCCTGCTCCACGTTCATGAGCAGTATGCGGACCGGCTGTTCGAGCACCAGCCGGCGCCGGTCCGCTGGTTCGGGAAGATGTACTACCTGGGCAACCTGAAGTTTCACTTCGACATCCACGAGCAATGCCATTACGAACCGCGCCGGTGGCCGATGCCGTGCACGGCGGGCGCCACTTCGGCGGTGATTGACCACAACGGCGGGTTCCGCGCGTGCGAGCTGCGGCCGTCCCTGGGCCGCGTGCAGGATTTCGGGTTCAACCTTAAGCAGGTGTTGGCCTCCCCGCAGATGCAGGCCGAGGTGGAAGACATCCCGCGCGCGAACTGCTGGTGTACGCATAGCTGCTTCATTCACGACAGCGCGAAATTCGCTCCGCGAGTCCTGCTGTTCAGCATCCCTTGGCGCTACCTGAAAGCGCGCATCCATCGCCTGACCCTTATGGAGGTGGATGAGCTCGAAAAGTTTCGTACGCCCTTGCAACCCGGAGCGGTAAGCTCCGCGTTGCCGCCGGTTTGAAGGCTGCCGTGACCCCGGAAAGAGTTCGCGATCTTTCATCCGCCGTGGCCGCGGCTATCGAAGGCAAGCAGGGCAGGGAGGCCCTGGAGGCCGCCGTGCTCGCCCTGAAGTCGGGCGAGCCGCGCTACACCTGGGTGGGGATTTACCTGCTGGAAGGCGAGGAACTGGTTCTCGGTCCTTACCTGGGTAAGCCGTCGCCTCACACGCGGATTCCCCTGAGCCAGGGCATCTGCGGAGCGGCCGCGCGCGAAGCCCGAACCGTCATCGTTGCTGATGTCAACGCCGACCCGCGCTACCTGGCCTGCAGCCTGGATACTCGCTCCGAAATCGTGACGCCGATTCTTGCGGGGGATAGAGTGGTCGGCGAGCTTGATATTGATAGTGACGTGCTGAATGCTTTTGGCCCGCTCGACCGCGAGCTTCTGGAGCGCACCGCCGGCCTGATCGCCGAAAGACTCTGAGAAGGGGAGGCCCTGGAACCACGTGAGGACGGTTGCGGCGGCGATCATCCTGCGCGGCGAAGCGGGCGCCGAGCAAGCGCTTATCTGCCGGCGCCGCGCCGACCAGCCGCTGCCGCTCCAGTGGGAATTTGCCGGCGGCAAAGTGGAAGACGGCGAGGAGCCGGCCGCCTGCCTGCGCCGCGAGCTCCGCGAGGAACTCGGCAGCGAGGCCGAAATCGGCCCGGAGGTCTGCCGTTTCAGCTATCAGTATCCCGGCCTCGATCCGGTCCTGCTGGCGTTCTTCAGGGTCACCGAGTTTGGCGGCGAGCCGCGCAACCTGGTATTCGCGGAGATCCGATGGGTGGAGCGCTGCCGCCTGCCGGAGTTCGATTTTCTGGCGGCCGACAGGCAACTGGCCGGGCAGATCGCCCGCGGAGAATTGGTCTGAGTCAGGCAATCTCGGCCACGTAAACCTGCGTGCGGCCCGAGACGTCGGAGGCGTAGATAACCAGGCGCTCGTCCGGGCTGAATGACGGATGCGGGTGGGTCCACTGCGGACCGTAGACGGTATCGGCGGCCATCTCCATCCAGCTCAGCGCCGCGTCCTTGTCGCGCGCCTGCCCCGCGGCGGCCCAGTCTTCGGCCAGCGCGTAGCGCGACGTCCGCCACTGGCTGCCGCCGTTGGAGCTGTGCGGGTGGCAAACGGTGCGCCGCCCGCCAGTGGCCAGGTCCACGAGCTGGATCCCGATGTCGGGATGGGCCGTGTCGCACAATACGGTGCGCCCGTCGCGGCTCGGCGTGATGTGCCAGGCGTTGAAGGCGGCGATCGTGCTGATGCGGCGCGATTGCCCGTCCATGCGCTTCAGGGCGAACGGCCAGACGACGAATACGATGTCACCTGTCGCGCCGAGAAAAGTCTCATGGACGACAAATTCGTCGTTGGAATGCTGGTAAAGGCATTCCAGGCCGCCGCCGTCGCGGCGCACGCGGTGCATGCGCGGCGCGGGGTCGCCCGCGAATTCGATCCACTCCGGCTCGAGCGGATGAAACTGGGGATGGATGACGGTCCGCGGAAAGCGCGTAACGACACCAGCGCCGCCGCCATCGGAGTCGGCCAGTACGACGCCATGGCCGCCCGCGTCTTTCAGCGCGGCGGTCAGGAAGCGCCCGTCGGGGCTGAGGCTGCACTCCCCGAGCTGGCCGC
Source organism: Terriglobia bacterium (assembly GCA_046714815.1). Taxonomy (GTDB): domain Bacteria; phylum Acidobacteriota; class Terriglobia; order JAJPHL01; family JAPKYU01; genus JBKKAI01. The sequence continues at coordinate 6,913 of JBKKAI010000055.1, forward strand.
CGGGAAATTCGGCGACCGTCCGCTCCCGGACGCCGTCTCTCCCGACGGCCCTGTCAATAGAAAAGATACCGCCGCCCCGCACAAAGAATACCTCGCTGCTGTCGCGGGAGACCGTGGCCGAGAAGGCATGGATTGAGGCGCCGGAGGTCAACCGCCGAATCGGGCCGTCCGGGAACTCACGCTCGTAGAGCTGCGCCGACCCATCGCGATACGACGTGAAGATGACGCAGCCGTCCGCGGTGAACGACGAGTTCAGGAAATACGCCGGGTGGCTGATCGAGGGATGATCGGTGATCTGGTGCACCACCGCGTTGGTATCCGGGTCGCGGAACTTGCGGTATTCGCTCACAGCGGTTGCGGGTTGCCCGAGGCCGGCGCTCACGGCCGGCCGGCGAAAAGATCGCGGCCTTCCACCAGCGCGCGCATCTTGCGATCGGCTACGCTGCGCGGCAGCATCCAGAAGCCGCAGTCGGGATGGATGTAGCGCACCCGGCCGGCGCCCAGCACTTTGGCGGCGTTCTCCAGGCGCAGGGCAACGGCTTCCGCCGTCTCTACTTCATTGTCCTTGATGTCCACAACGCCCAGGCCCAGGCCGATGCGGGGGTTGAGCTCGCGGAAAGCCTCGAGCTCGTCATAGCCGCGCCGGGCGAACTCCAGCACCAGGTGGTCCACGCGGAGGCAGTTCAGGAACGGAAGCAGGTTGCGCCAGAAGCCGCGCTGAACCGTCTGGCCGCCGTAGTTCCCGAAGCAGATGTGCAGTCCCTTCTCGCGGGGGATGCCGTCCAGCACATGGTTGATCGCCGCGGCCGCCCAGGTGGTGTCCTCCGGGTGGCCGCTGATGTTAGCTTCGTCGAGCTGGAGGACATCGGCTTCGATGCTCTCCAGTTGCCGGCGCAGGACTTCGGCAATCGCCATGGCCAGGCCCGCGCGGTCATGGTAGTGGCTGTCAGTAAGCACCTTTGCCAGCATGTGAGGGCCGGTGCAGGTGAATTTGATCGGGCTACGGGTCAGGCCGCGGACGAACTCGAAGTCGGCGCGCAGGTTCAGCGTTCCTTCGCCCAGCGGGCCGCGCACCACGCCGGCCGGCGTGGAACGATAAGCGAGGCCGCCATCGCGGCGAAACTGCTCCAGGTCGGCCCGTGAAAAACGGGTGTGGATGCCTTCCATCCGCCCGACAAAGTAGTCAATCATGCCGTTGGTATCGGGGTGGCCGGGGTCGAAGCGGTTGAGCTCGCCGTCGCTGATCAGGTCCAGCCCGGCCAGTTCCTGCGTCTTCAGCACCACCATCACGGCGTCGCGCAACACCTGCCGGGAGGTGTTCCCCACCAGCCAGGAAGGGATCGGGTAACTGCCCACCACCGTGGTCTTGATCTGGCTCACCGCCGCCTCCAGTTCGGAAGCGCAGTATACCGCTAACGGAGCAAGGCGCAACGCGCAGTAGTCCCTTGACGCGTCCCGGGAACTGCGTTGCCTGATTCGGTGTCTGTTTTTGGGGCGGGAGGTGGAAAATAATGTTTGAACAAGTTGAGGCTGCGAAGAGCGATCGCCGGAGACGGCCTTTGACTATGGCCCTGTCGCTGCTGCTGCAATGCGCCGTAGTGGGAATACTGGTGCTCGTGCCCATGATTTTTACCGAGGTCATCCCCAGCGCGCGCGTATTGGCTGTCGTGATGCCGCCGTTGCCGGCGCCGCCTCGGGGAACACCGGAGCCTGCTCCCCGGAGACTGCAACCATCAACGATGCGGCATGTACCGCGGCCGAACAGCTTTCTGATACCAACAATTTTCAAAACGGTTGATACCTCATCGGAGCTCGCACGCGAAGGGGTAGTAAGTGGCGACCCGCCCGGAGGGCACTTGGGCATCCCAAGCGGCACTGGTTCCGTTACAAATCTGTTCAGTTACGCCCAGATCGCGCCGCCTCCGCCGCCACAACCCGTGAACCGGGAGCAGCCCAGGATCCGACGGGTGGGCGGAGAAGTGCAGCAGGCGATGCTGATCAAGCGGCAGACGCCTCATTATCCGGCTCTGGCGAAGCAGGCGCGCATCTCTGGCGTTGTGCGGCTGGCCGCGTTTATTACCGAGAATGGCACGATTGACCAGTTGCGCGTCCTCAGTGGGCATCCGTTACTGATTCAGGCGGCGCTCGACGCCGTTAAGGAGTGGCGCTACCGCCCGACCATTCTGAACGGCGAGCCGGTCCTCGTCGAAACTACGATTGACGTGCACTTCAATTTGACCCAGTAATTCAGGGAACGACAAGCCCGGTTGTGGTGTCTATAATGAGTTGGCCCGGCGCCCTCGGTAGCCTGTCCGCCTTCGGGGGTCTGTGGCAAGCGGCCGTCTCCCGAGGCCCTGGCCGCGCTATACTTGCGGCACAAGGT
>JBKKAI010000056.1:0-7713 GCA_046714815.1 Terriglobia bacterium
GGACAGATCACTTGCTACCAAAACCGGACATCTTGACTTGCTACGGACACTTTGCCGCTGCCCGGGGGTGCGCGACAGGCCTTCTCTTTTTGGGGCCTCTTTCTGAAAGTAGTGCTGAAGCGATCCAGCAGGAAGTCGCGCGCGAAGTAAGCCGGGTGCTGGAGGTGATCTTTCGAGACTCCTTCTCAACGGATCCGCCATCGGCGGGCATGGCTGGCAACTGCTCGCAGTTTAGCGCGCGACTGTTTTTCGCGCCGGCTGCACACGCTTCTTAGGCAGCCGTCTACTCACCACACCGCCTCTGGCTGGGGCAGCAGCGGATCTTGGGCGAGGTGCGGGAATCCCGTGAAGCATCCCCTCGACGCTGATGTCTTCATCAACTTCCGGCCAGTGCACTCCCTGACCACTCCCAATGACCCGCAAGTTAGCGCGTTGTGCCGGCGTCGCCTCCGAGAGCCGCCAGGACCAGGCGAGCGGAACACTGATCATGCGGCCGTCCGCCAGATGCGCAATGATTTCGTCTTCGGTGACACGCACTTCTTGAATGCGAGGATCGCTGCTAGCCGCAGTGCTCATGCCATGCCTCCAGAATCGCGGTGCGATGAGCTTCGATGATCCGGCGAATCACTTTCAACTCCCGGGCGCGGAAGCCGTGATTGCGAGCAAGCCCAAGCGGCTCAAGCCAGAACTTGCAGGTTCTCTCCTCGCGCTCCGCATGAATGTGTGGCGGCTCGGCGCAGTCGAAACTCGTGAAGAAGAACCGACCGGCCCGGCAATATTTCTGACTCTTGGCACTTAGAAGCTTCGGCTTCCCGAATTGCCCGCCACCTACCAGCATACCCTGAATGCACATGCAAAGTTGCGCGGAAGGCATAGCACGGCATAGCACGGGGAGGGTCCGGGGTTCACTCACACTCATCACTCATATCCCTCATCACTCATCACTGCCATTTCCTCCCCTTGACGGCGGGGCGGGCGGCGGTCACAATTCCAAGCATGATCGAAGCACTCCGTTTTCATCCGGTGCGCTCGGTGCGCGCCAATGCGCCGGACATCGCCAACGTGGACGACGCGGTGCGCTCGGCGCTGCGGCCGGTGGAGAGCGTGCTGGGGGCGATCCCGGCCGGGGCGCCGGTGGCCGTCACCTGCGGCAGCCGCGGCATAGACCGCATCGCCGCGGTGGTGCGGGCCGCCTGCGCCGTGCTGCGGGAAGCGGGCGCGCGGCCGTTCATCTTTCCCGCGATGGGCAGCCACGGCGGCGCCAACGCCGACGGACAGCGCCGCCTGCTGGCCGAGTACGGCGTTACCGAGGAGCTGGCCGGCGCGCCGGTGGTCTCCTCCATGGAAACCGTTTCGCTCGGCCGCACGCCGGAAGGCGTCGAGGTATTCATGGACCGCGCGGCCCACGAGGCCGGCCGCGTGCTGGTGCTGAACCGCGTGAAACCGCACACCGACTTCGACGGCGAAATCGAGAGCGGCCTGATGAAGGTGATGGCGGTGGGCATGGGCAAGCTGGACGGCGCCGGCAGCTTCCACCAGAACAGCCTGCGCTCCGGCTTCGAAAAAACCATTCTCTCGATGGGCCGCCATATCCTGGCGAGCGGCCGCATCCTGGCCGGCATCGGGTTGGTGGAGAACGACCGCCACTCACTCTGTGAAATCGCCGCCGCGCCGGCCGCGGGCATGGAGGCGATGGAGCGCGGCCTGCTCGTGCGCGCCCGCAAGCTCCATTCCAAGCTGCCGTTTTCCGACCTGGACCTGCTTATCGTGGACGAGATCGGCAAGAACATCAGCGGCGCGGGCATGGACACGAAAGTGATCGGGCGCGCCGTGCATCCCGACCGCGTACCGGTGAACATGAAGCAGGCCACGCACATCCGCCGCATCTACGTGCGCGACGTGACGCCGGAAAGCGAAGGGAACGCCATCGGCATGGGCTTCGCCGACGCCATGCACGAACGAATCGCGCGCAAGGCCGACTTCAACATCATCTACACGAACGCGCGCACTTCGCTGGCGCACGTCGCCGCCAACATGCCGATGCACTTTCCCAACGATCGCACGGCGCTCGATTTTCTGCTGGGCAACCTGGGGTCGCCGGAGCCGGAAACGGTGCGGGCCGCCTGGATCCGCAACACGCTGTCGGTGGTGACGTTCCTGGCCACGCCGGCCTGCGTGGCGTCGCTCGAAGGCAACTCGCTCTACGAAGTGCTGCCCGCGGCCGGCATCGAGTTTGACGAAGTCGGCGACCTGAAAACCGCCGCGCCCGCGCTGGCGCAGGCGGCCGTGTAGATGCGTGCCGGCATCATCGCGGATGACCTGACCGGCGCCTGCGACTCGGCGGCGCGCGCCGCGTGCGCCGGATGGCGAACGCGAGTGGTGCTGAATGGATCCATTGCCGGCAGCGAAATCACCGTCGTTTCCACCGCCACGCGCGGCCTGCCCGCCGAGCAGGCGGCCGGGCTGGTCGCCGAAGCGGCCCGGTCGCTGATCGCCCGCGGCATCCGGCCGCTGTTCAAGAAAATTGATTCGACTTTGCGCGGCCCATGGGCCGAAGAGGTCGCCGCGCTCTGCCGCGTGACCGCCCCACAGATCGTGGCGGTATGCCCGGCGTTCCCCGCCTGTGAACGCACCGTGCGCGAAGGCGTGGCCTATTGCCGCGAGGAAGCGATCGGAGTGCTGGCGCCGGCGCTCCAGGCCGCGGGCCTCGGCAAGCAGGCGCCGGGCGCGCCGGCGCTGATCATCGGGGACGCCGAAAGCGACGCTGATCTCGCCGCCTTCGTGCAAACAGTGGCGGCGCGCGGCGGAAGTGTGCTTTGGGTGGGGTCGGCGGGCCTGGCGCGTTTCGCCTTCGGGCAGCGCGAGCAATTCGCGCCGCCTTTTCCCGCCGTTTCCCGCTGGCTGATTGTTGCCGGCAGCAACCATCCGGCCACCCTGGCCCAGTTGGACGCGGCCCGCGCGGCCGGCCTGGAAGTATCCGGCAAATTGCCGGCTGCCGCTCCTGGTCCCGGGTTTGGACTCTTTTTCATCGGCGGCGACACCGCCGAGCGCGCCGTGCGCCTCTTGAAAACCGCTGCGCTCGATGTTTACGGTGAAGCGCTGCCGGGCGTTGCCGCCGGACGCCTGATTAGCGGCGTCGCCGACGGCGCGGCTTTTCTGAGTAAATCCGGCGGCTTCGGCGGCGCCCAGGCGATTCTGGAGGCGATTGCCGCGATAGGCCAGTAATGTGGTGTCCCGTTCAGTGTTTACAACGTGCCTGCTATTTTCAACAGGCGCGAAAAGCAGGTCCCTCGCTTCGCTGGGGATGACAGGACGGACACCACAGGGGCAACAGATGTCAGTCCGAATCGGAATCACGCTGGGTGACCCGGCCGGCATCGGGCCCGAGGTCGTGGCCAAGGCGCTCGGCCTCGATCATCTTCATCGGGACGCTGTGCTGGTCCCCATCGGATCGCCGTCCGTGCTGGAGCATTGGGGCCTGCAAGGCGCGCCGCGGCGAGAAGCCATTCCCGCGGGCGACCTGGACTGGTCCGCGGTTCCTGTCGGGCAAGTGGACGCGGCATGTGGGCGCGCCGCGCTCGATGCCATCCACGCCGGCGTGCGGCTCTGCCTCGCGGGCGAGATCGCTGCGCTGGTCACCGGCCCGATCAACAAGCGGTCGGCGCAGATGGCCGGTATGCGGGTGCCGGGCCACACCGAACTGATCGCCGAGCTCTGCGGCAACCCGGAAGTGCGCATGCTGCTGGCCGGCGAACGGCTGCGCACGATTCACGTCACCACGCACGTGGCGCTGCACGAAGCCTGCCGCCAGGCCACCACCGCGCGCGTCTGGCGCACCATCGAGCTGGGCAATGACGCGCTGCGACTGCTCGGCATCGAGCGGCCGCGCATCGCCGTCGCTGGACTCAACCCGCACGCCGGGGAAGAAGGCCTGTTCGGCGACGAAGACCAGCGGCAGATCGGCCCCGCGGTGGAGCAGGCCCGCCGCCACGGCCTCACCGTCAGCGGCCCGCTGCCGCCCGACACGATCTTTCTGCGCGCCTGGCAGGGCGAATTTGATTTGGTGGTCGCCATGTACCATGACCAGGGCCACATCCCCATGAAGCTCGTGGAATTCGACAAGACCGTGAACATCACCGCGGGGTTGCCGATCCTGCGCACGTCGGTGGACCACGGCACCGCGTTCGACATCGCCGGCCAGGATCGGGCGCGGCCGGAGAACATGGCGCGCGCCATCGAGCTGGCCATCCGCCTGGCCCGCTGCCGCAAGTAGCACGGGCATTCCTGCCTGTGCGGGTTTTATACTGGAACGTCTAGATCCGCCGGCCACAGTGAGAATATTTTTCGTCTGCTACCCGCTGGTTTGCCTGCTGCTGGGCACCGTGTGGGGCAGCGCGTCGTGGTGGCGCGAAGCGGCGATGAACGCGCTGGCCGTGGCGCTGCTGGCCGCGGCGTTCCACGCGGCTCGGCGCCGCGAGCGCTGGCCGCGACCCGGAGCGGAACGCTCCGGGTTGGCCGGCGCGCTGTTCGAGCCGGCGCTGGCCGCGCTGTTCCTTGTGCTGGTGGCCGGCGCGCTCCACTCGCCGTGCGCCGGGCGAAGCTGGCGGCTACTCGTGATGTTCGCGGCCGCCGCCGCCGCGTTTTATCTGGCGCTGGGATCGCTGTCGCAAGAGCCGTTGCGCGGCCGGATGTTCCAGGTGATGACGATGACGGCGGCCGCCGCCGCGCTGCTCGGACTTTACGCTTACGCGCGCGGCTGGACTCCGCGCGTCGCCGCGCCCCTCGGCCACCACAACTACATGGCCGGGTTTCTGCTGCTGCACCTGCCGCCGGCATGGGCGCGGGCCGGCGCGGCGCATTCCCGCGGCGCGCGGCTGGTGGGATACGGCGCGGCGGCCGTGCTGGCGATTGCGATTGTGTTTACCGGGTCGCTGGCGGGCGTTGCAGTGCTGGGCACGCTCGCGGTGGTTGCGGCCCGATCCGGAGCGTATGCTCCGGGTCGCCGGGCGGCGGCCATTCTGTTGGCCGCCATCGCGGTTGTCTCCGGCGCTCTGCTGTTCCGCTATTCGGGCAGCCCGGTGATCGGCGCGCTTCGCCAGCGCATCGCCGGGATCGTGGGCGAGCGGCGCGACCCTTCCCTTTCGCTGGAGAATCGTGTGCGGTACGCCCGCGCGGGCGTGGCCATGGCCGCCGCGCGTCCGCTGGCCGGCTTCGGACTGGCTTCGGTGCCGCTGGTGTCGTCCGGGTTTCGCCGGCAGACACCGGGGCTGGCGCCGCCCGGCGAGTTGCTGCGCCAGTTGCACAACCTTCCGGTGAACCTGCTGGCGGAGACCGGCCTGCTGGGGCTGGCCGCGGCGGTGCTGCTGGCTTTTGCGGCGCTGCGACCCGGAGCGTACGCTCCGGGTGGGCGCGGCAGGACGGCGGCGGCTGCGATTGCCGTCTGGGCCTACCTGGTCTTTGCGCTGAACGATTACCAGCTCGACGTCCCGGCGATCCTGTTTCCGCTGGCAATCATGGCCGCTTTGGCTGTGGAGAACCCGGCGCATTCCGACCCGGCGCCGGCGCCGCGCCGCCTGGCGCTGGCATTTCTATTGTTGCTCGCCGTGGGGGGCGCGCTGCTGTTTACCCGGTCCGCGGTTGCCCATTACCTCTACCAGCGCGGTGACGCGGCGCGGGCCGCGGCGTGGGATTCGCACTGCGGCTTTTACGCAATGCAGGCCGGGCGGCATGTTGACGCCGCGCGCGAGATGCCCGACGTGGTCCCGGCGGCGGCGCTGGCCGGCGGCGCGCTGGTCGAGGCCGGCCAGTACGGCCGCTCGCTCGAATGGCTGGAGCGCGCCGCCGCGCTCGACCATTACAACAGCCTGGCCCACTTCCACCTCGGCCGCGCGCGCCTGCGCACCGGCGATCGCTCGGGCGCGATCGAGTCGTTTTCGATGTCGCTGCTGGCGCAGCCGGCCACCGTCTTCGCCGAAGCCTGGCAGCAGTCGCCGGAGCGCGAGGTCTACACCGAGTCGCTGGAGCGCGCGATTGACAAACTGTACGAACTGGCCGCGTTTTATCCGCGGAGCGGTCCGTGGCGCCGCTGGAATGAGTTGGGCGCTTACCTGGTGGGGCGGCGGGGCCTGCTGCCGCAGGGCCCGTACCGCGTGCTGTTCTTCGAGCTGGTGGACCGCGATCTGGCGGTGAACCACAGCCTGATCGCCTTCCGCCGCATGGCGCCGCCGGCGCGCGTCGCGCCGGTGGTGTTGCTGCTGCCCACGCCGCAACCCCGTCCGCCCGCCGGCCTCGGCGCCCTCGAGGGCCTGCCGCCATTTGTGGCCGGACCCTTGATTCGCGGGCCATCATGATATATGATAAGCTTATGGTTCCAGAGAAGTTACGCGGGTTCTTCTGGGACATTGACACGGATAATTTCGATCCCTCCGCCCATCCCGAATACACCATTTTGCGCCTTCTCGAAATCGGCGATGAGCGGGCCATCGCCTGGCTTCGCGAGACATTCCAGGAAAACCAGATCACCGAAGTGCTGCGCCGCGACGGCCGGCTCTCCCGGCGCTCCGCCAACTTCTGGGCGCTGGTCTACCGCATTCCGCCCGAAGAAGTAGCGGCCCTTCAGCAGAACGGTTAAGCTTCCGACAGCATGCCGGACGAGACCGAGTGGCGACGCGATTGCCTTACGGCCGGCACGGTCCAGGTCCTCGAACACCTCCGCGACGAATGGGTTCTGTCGGATTTTTACCTGGCCGGAGGCGCCGGTCTCGCGTTGCGGTTCGGACACCGCGTGTCGGAAGACTTGGGTTTCTTTAACACCAGGCGTTTTGATGAGGATGCGCTTCTGCAAACTGTGCAAACCCTCGACCGTTTCGAACTGAAGGGCAAAGATGCGGCGAAGCTGCACGCGCAAATCCAGGGCGTAAAAGTCACCTTCATCGGCTACGCCTATCCGGTCTTGTTCCCGTTTCAAACCTTCCTTGACGTGAAGGTCGCCGACCCGCGCGATATCGCCTGCATGAAGATCAGCGCGATCGCCGGCCGCGGGACGCGTCGCGATTTTGTTGACCTTTACGCGGCGGCGCTGCGCTACGGGCTCGCGCCGCTGCTCGATCTGTTTCAGGAGAAGTTCCGGCAAGCGAATTACAGCATGGTGCACGTGCTGAAATCGCTCACCTGGTTCGACGACGCGGAAAAAGAGCCGATGCCGGCCTTGCGCGCGCCGCTCCCCTGGCCCGACGTGAAACGCTTCTTTACCGGGCACGCTCCCGGTCTGCTGTAGCTGCTAACCAAAACAGGGGCCGCTTCTGGAAATCTCAGAACATCGTCTTGGTGTTGACCGGTTTCTCCGCTCTTGAGAAGCGAACCCCGCACAGGCAGGAATGCCTGTGCTACCGGGAAGTGCGGAGGAGGTCGCGGGCGTGCTTGAGGCCGGTTTCGGTGATGCGGGCGCCGCTGAGCATGCGGGCCAGCTCGGGGGCGCGCTCGCTGTCGTCGAGGCGGCGGGCCAGGCTGACGGTGCGGTCGCCGCGCTCGGCCTTCTCCACCAGGTAATGATGGTCGGCGAACGAGGCGATCTGCGGCAGGTGCGTGACGCAGAACACCTGGTGCGTGGCCGCCAGCGCGCCCAGCTTGCGGCCAACAGTCTCCGCGACGCGGCCGCCGAAGCCCGCATCGACATCGTCGAAGATAAGCCCCCGCGCCCCCACCGCCTCCGTT
>JBKKAI010000057.1:0-3107 GCA_046714815.1 Terriglobia bacterium
GTTCATAGAACAGCGGCCCCAGCGGGCTGCGGCGGCCGCCGGCCAGCAGGCGCGCGCCGCGCCGCCGCGCCTCGGCCACCTGTTCCTCGACCAGGCGCACCTGGCGCTCGCGGATCAGCGGGCCGACTTCGACGTCGGGGTCCAGGCCGTTGCCCAGCTTCAGGCGACGGCATTTCTCCACCAGGGCCTCGGTGAACCGCGCGGCGATCGGGCGCGCGACGTAGATGCGCTCGATCGAGATGCAGGTCTGGCCGCAGTTCATCAGCGCGCCCCAGAGCGCGCCGCTCGAGGCGGCCTCGACGTCGGCGTCCTCGAGAACAATCATCGGGTCTTTGCCTCCGAGTTCGAGCACCAGGGGCAGGCGGCGAGCGGCAGCCGCGGCGGAAACTTTCTGGCCCGTGGCGACGCTGCCGGTGAACACGAGCTTGTGAATTTCCGAATCCAGCAGCGCGGCGCCGGTGCGCCCGTCTCCGGCCACCACCTGGAACAACCCCTCGGGCAGGCCGGCGCGCCGCCAGACCCGCTCGAGCTCGAGCGCAGCCAGCGGCGTCAGCTCCGAGGGCTTCAGGACCACGGAATTGCCGGCCACCAGCGCCGCGAGGGCCTGTCCGGCAGGAATGCCGAGCGGATAATTCCACGGCGCGATGATGCCCACGACGCCGAGCGGCCCATAGTGCAGAGCGCCGCGCTTTATCCAGGCGGCGGGATTCGAGTGGGTGACGCGCTCCGGCGCCAGCATCGCCGGCCCACGCCGGGCCAGCCACCCAGCCAGGTCCAGCGTCACCAGCAGTTCGGCAACCAGCGCCTCGGCCAGCGGCTTGCCGTTCTCGCGCGTGATCAACTCGGCGAATTGCCGGCGGCAGGCGTAAAGCTCGTCGTGAAAGCGGCGCAGATAGCGCGCGCGGCCGGCAACCGGCAGACGCGCCCACTCTCTTTGCGCGGCGCGCGCCGCCACCACCGCAGCCCGCACGTCGCCGCCCGTGGCGCAGGGAAACTCGCCCAGCACCTCGCCGGTGGCGGGGTTGACGGACTGGATGACCGGCGAGGCGGCCTGCGCAATCACTTCCGGCATGGCGTTAGCGGTTCATTCTATTTGAGGCGCGCCTAATCTCCAAGGAATCTGCCGTGCGCCAACCGGCGGGAGCAAGCTCCCGCCGGCGAAGGCGGCGGCAAGCCGCCGCACTCCAAGGGGCCCACTGTTTTCCTAATACTCCACGGAAACCAGCCAGAGGCCCTTGCCGGGGAGGGTGGGGCCGGCGGCGGAGCGGCGGCGGGCGGCCAACACGCCGGCGATGGCTTCCGCCGCGAGCCGGCCCTTCCCTACCTCGACCAGCGTGCCGGCAATATTGCGCACCATGTGGTGTAGAAAACCGCTGCCGCGCACCGTGTACATCAACTCCCGGCCATCGCCCACGACCTGGGACTGAAAGATGGCGCGGACCTTCGACTTTTCTTCCTCGCCGGGTGCATTGTCGGTGGAAGCGAACGAAGTGAAATCGTGCTCGCCTTCCAGCAGCGGCGCGGCGCGGATTATCGCCGCCTCATCGAGCGGGTAGGGGAAATGATGGACGTAGCGCCACAGGGACGGCGGGCAGACGGCGTCGCGGCAGATGCGGTAGCGATAGGTCTTGGCGCGGGCGCGAAACCGCGCGTGAAAACCCTCCGCCGCGTCCTCGGCGGCCAGCACACGGATGGCGGGCGGCAGGCGATCGTTGAGCGCCCGCACCAGGTTGGCCGCGGGAATTGCCGCGCTGGTGCGAAACGAGGCCACCTGCCCCAGCGCGTGGACGCCGGAATCGGTGCGCCCGCTGGCCTCCAGCGTCACGCGCTCGCCCGTGACGTGCGCCACCGCGTCCATCATCGCCGCCTGAATGGTGGGCTCGCGGGGCTGGATCTGCCAGCCGCGGTATTCCGAGCCATCGTAGGCGAGGGTCAGCTTGATCGTGCGTTGTCCGGCCATTCATCATTCATCATTCATCATTCATAATTGCTTTTTCGAGCCGGGCTTTTCAATTGGGTCGCCGCGGCGGCACATCTCGCACTGGTCGGCAGGGAAAGTCGGGGCGTTGATCTCGACCAGGCTCACGAGGGGGACGTCGAAGCCGGCCTGGCCGCCGCTGCGGTCCACGATGGCAGCCACGCCGCGGATCTCGGCGTGCGCCTCGCGCAACAGCGCGATCACTTCGCGAGTGGAGCCGCCGGTGGTGACCACGTCCTCCACCACCAGGGTGCGCTCGCCGGGAATCATCCGGAAGCCGCGGCGAAGCGCGGCCTTACCGGCGCCGTCGCGCTCGGTGAACAGGAAGCGCGCGCCGGCGGCGCGGGCCACCTCATGGCCGATGATCAGCGCGCCCAGCGCGGGCGACACCACCACATCCAATTGCTGGCCGGCGAAACGCTCCGCGAGCAGGCGGCCGAGCCGCTCGGCGCGGACGGGGTCCTCGAGCACGAGGGCGCACTGCAGATAACGGGCGCTGTGCAGGCCGGAGGAAAGCAGGAAGTGGCCCTCCAGCAGCGCGCCCGACTCCTGAAACATTCGCTCGAGCTCGCGCGGGTCGGCCACGTAAAGCTTGTAGCCGACCTCGTTCCGCATTGTCAAGGCGGCTGAACGAATGCTACGATAGACGGTTCCCGAAGAAAAGGAAGCAACAACCGGAACTTTCCCGCGTCCTAGTCCGTATCAGGCAACGTAGGCCTGAAAAAAATGAAGAAAATGAGGCTCGCCGTATGAAGAACTTTGTGCTGATGCTGCTGCTCGCCGCGGCGCTGCTGGGTCCAACCCTCTTGCCGGCTCAGCAACTGCCGCCGGTCGAAGGGCCTCCGTACCGCACGGGGCATTCCATTCTCCCCACGTTCTATTCCCAGTTCAAGGCGATGACGGTGCCCGGGCCGGAGATGAGCAACTCCGACCGGATCAACCAGCTCCTGCGCGAAGGCAAGCTGACGCTTTCGCTGAGCGATGCGATCGCGCTGGCGCTGGAGAACAACCTGGACATCTCCATTCAGCGGTACAACCCGACGATCGCCGACCTCGACATCCTGCGGACGCAGGCGGGCGCGTCGGCGCGCGGCGTGCGCACGTCGGTTACCGGCGCTTCGGGCACCGG
>JBKKAI010000058.1:0-6987 GCA_046714815.1 Terriglobia bacterium
GCCGAGCGCAGCCCCAACATCGGCTTCCGATGCGCCAAGACCGGGGTCCCCGCCGCGCCCGCTTTTGGCGCGGTGGGGTGGAAGAGCCGCCCCCGCACGACAACCTCACGCTGACCCCGGCGGCTATGCGCCTTAATGCACGGGAGTGTCGGAACGACTGCGTTTAGGCTAAAGTGGTTCGGACATGTTTCCGCGATTGGCTGTCATCCTTGCGTTTGCCGCCTTGCCTGGTTTCTGTGAAGACTGGGACCCACGGCTCGCGGCGCAGTATCTCGACGCGCGGCAGAAGGAATGGTTTGAGTGGCCGCGGGCAAAGACTCCGGAAGGTCCTTGCCTCTCCTGTCATACGGGGATGACATACCTGCTGGCGCGTCCGGCCCTGCGCCGAGCTCTCGGGGAGAGCCAACCGACCCCCTACGAAACGGGTCTGCTGGACGCACTGCGAGCGAAGGTGGCAAAGAAGGATCCGAAGGATCTGGCCAAGGAGCCGACTTCGCAGCGGTTGGGAGTCGAGGCCATTTTCTCCGCCCTGTTTCTCGCGCAGCAGGACATGGGCCGCGCGGCGACACGGAGTGGACCAGCGAGGCCAACAGCGAGGCCAACGAGGCCAACAACGATGAGCGCGGAAGCCACGCAGGCCTTCGATCAGCTCTGGTCCCTGCAAGCCCGAGACGGGAAAGCAATGGGCGCCTGGCCGTGGTTCAGTCTGAATCTGGACCCGTGGGAAACCTCGGATTCAGCGTTCTATGGCGCAGCGATCGCGGCTATGGCTGCCGGGAGCGCTCCGGCCGAATACCGGGACCGGCCGGAGATTCGAGAACGCGTGGATGCACTCACCGGATACCTGCATCGGGAGCAACAAAACCAGCCACTTCACAATCGCATCACATTGCTGTGGGCTTCAACGAAATTGCCCACAGCCCTGCCCGAGGCGATGCGGCGGCCCATGATCGCCGAGATTCTGGGAAAGCAGGAAGCCGACGGCGGATGGACCACAGAATCTCTCGGGCCGTGGGGACCGCACCCACAGAAGCCACTTTCTGCGGGAAGCAACGGCTATGCGACCGCGTTCGTTACGTTCGTGCTGCAAGAGGCAGGCGTCGCGCGCTCCCATGCGGGCCTGGTCCGGGCACGTGGCTGGCTGAAATCGCATCAGGATCGCCAGTCCGGCTCCTGGGCGGCTGACTCAATGAATAAGCAATACGAACCGGATTCGATGCCGCTGCGATTCATGCAAGATGCAGCTACGGCGTTCGCCACGCTGGGGCTGCTCGAAGCCCGCTGATCCCGCCCACGCGAATAGCCGACAGAGCCAGGCTTTACTCGGTCGGGGCCACCGCCCACTGATGCGCTCAGGGCAGGGCAAGTCTTGGCTTGAACAGGGTGGGGCGAGTTCGGTATACTGGGCCAACTTCTCGATTCAACATTGTTCCGGCGCCGCAAGGCCCTGAAGGTGTATCTATGTTCAGCGGAAGACCCGGTGGTGATGCATTGCTTGAGCTGGCGGTAACTTCGCTGGTTTTCGCCGCCCTGCTGTTCCTGGTGGGACTGAAGCAGGATGCCGGCGCGGCGCGGCGTGCGCCGCTGATCAACCTGGAAAGCGGCTTACGGCGCGGGCGCTGACCTTAGCGCTGGCTCAGCGCGCGCGACGGGTTGTCCTCCAGCAGGCGCCGCACCGCTTTCCCACCGAGTTTCGAGCGCAGCTTCGGAACGAAGTGCGTGAACAGGAAATCATAGGCGCGGAAGTTGCCGCCTCCCGACTCGCCCACCCGATACCACCCCGAATCCTGGGAAACCAGCACGCGGTCCAGCAGCTTGCGGGAAGCCATCGCCTCGACCAGCGCCAGGTGGCGGTCAAGCGTGCTCTCGCGCACGCCGTCAAACTCCACCCAGGCGCCGCGCTCGGCGGCCCGGCGATGGAACTCCTCATCTTTCTCGCTTTGCGCGTGCACCCAGATGAACGCGCCGGCCGCCACGCCTTCCGACTTCAGAATGTCCAACTCCTCGATGGCCGCCGCGCCTTCGCCGGTGTGTGAAGCGATCACCAGCCCGGTGGCCTTGTGGGTCAACGCGGCGGCGCGCAGCAGCTTCCGGTCCATCTCGGAGAGCGGCGCGCGGTTCACGCTGGTCTTGAGGAAGCCCGGCCGGATGCCGGTCCCGTCAATGCCGTTCTCGAATTCGGCGATCCAGCGCGCGGCAAGCTGCCCGGCGGTTTCGCTGCGGGCGTGCGCGGGCAAGTACTTGCCGCCGACAGCGCCGTAATAGCCGGTGTTGGTCAGGATGCGCAGGCCGGTCTCGCGCGACAGCCGCTCGAGCAGGCGCGGGTCGCGGCCGAGATAGGCCGGGGTGCACTCGACGAACGTGCGGCAGCCAAGCGCGCGGATCTGGCGCAGGCGCGGCAGCGCGGCCTGGGCCGCCTCATCGGCGTTGTAGCGGCCGGGAGCGATCTTATCGGCGCCAACAAAGTCCACCAGAACGTGCTCGTGCATCAACGTGATCCCCAGGCCGCCGGGCGAGACGGGGCCGGTCACGGTCTGAATCCGCCGGGGCGCGGCGGCCGGCGCGCACGAGGAAGCGGCAAACAGCGCGGCGGCTCCCGAAAGCAGGCCGCGACGTGTGATTTCTTCAGGCATGTTTCCCTCATCGAACCACTTTTACGGCGATGTCGCTCGGGGCCATGCCCACCGGCAGCATGGTCACCAGCGAAATCGGATTGGCGTCGGCGCGGATCACGGCCATGTCGTGCGAGCGCGCGTTGAGCACCAGCAGAAAGCGCTCGTCCGGGGTCAGGGCCAGGCGGAACGGCCCGGAGCCGGCCGGCACCGCCGCCACCACTTTCCGGTTTTCGATGTCCACCACGGTGATGTTATCCGAAGCGGAGTTGGCCACATAGGCGCGGGCGCTGTCGCGCGTCACCAGCGCCTCGACCGGGGCGTTGCCCACGGGCATGGTCATGGCCACTTCATCGGTGTAACTGGTGATGATGGTCAGCGAGTTCGAGCCGGTGTTGACGGCCAGCATCTCGCCGCCGTCCGGCTTCAGCGCCAGGTGCGAAGGGCGCGCGCCGGCGGGGAGGTGCGCCAGCACGCGGCGCAGTTTCAGGTCCACGGCGGAAACCTGGTCCGCGCCGGGCACCGCGGCAAAAATCTGGGAGGCATCGCGCAGCACCGCGAGCGAGACCGGCGCGCCGGGCAGCGCCACGGCGGCCGGCAACCCGGAGCGTTCGCTCCGGGTCGGCGCCTGCCGGCCCAGCTCGACGATCTGAATGGCGCGGCCGGCGGCGTCGGCCACGCAAAGCACGCCGGCCTGCGGCACGAACTCGATGGCCACCGGGTCGCTGGCGCGGTGGAGCGGGATGCTGCGGAGCACGCGCCGCCGCCGCAGGTCCACCAGGTGCACGGCCGGCTCCACGCGGCTCAGCACGAATGCGGTGTGGCCGTCCGGCGCCAGCTTCAGCCGCAGCGGGCTGCCCGACACCGCGATGCTGGCGGCCACGGTGAACCGCGCGGCGTCAATCACCTCGAGGCGGCCGGCGCGCGTCGCCACGTACACTTCGTTGCCCGAAGGGGCGGCCTGCACGGCGATCGGGGCGCGGCTCACCGGGATGGAAGCGATGACCGCCAGACGGTCCAGGTCAATCACCAGCACGGCGTTGCTGAGTTCGGCGGCGACAAAAGCCAACTCCCGCGTGCGCGCCGCGCGGCGGCCGGAACAGGACGCGGCGATCAACAACAGGGCAAGAAGGAAGAATCGCAGGCGCCATGACAGGACGGTTACGGAGGCTTGTCGGCTCACTGCTTCGGCGACGCCGGCCGCCGGGCCGGCGCGGCGACCTCCGCAACGTTTCCGGCCGTGGACGCCTTCGCATCGGGGGCGGCGGCGGCGAGCCCGGAGCTCACGCTGCGGGCCGCTGGGGCCGGCGCATTCGTAGCGGCGCCCGGAGCCGGCGCCTCGCGTCCCACCACCTGCGCGATCTGCCGGACCTCTTCCACCAGCCGCGCGTACTGGTCCGGCGTCAGCGACTGCGGACCGTCGGAGAGGGCGCGGTCGGGATTGGGATGCACCTCGACGATCAGGCCGTCGGCGCCGGCCGCCACCGCCGCGCGCGCCAGCGGCAGCCCATTGTCGCGGCGGCCGGTGCCGTGGCTGGGGTCTACCACGATCGGCAGGTGGCTCAGCCGCTTCACGGCGGGCACCACGCTCAGGTCCAGCGTGTTGCGGGTGTGGTCGGCGAAGGTGCGCACGCCGCGCTCGCAGAGGATCACGTTGTAGTTGCCTTCCGAGAGGATGTATTCGGCGGCCATCAGGAACTCTTCCAGCGTGGCCGACATCCCCCGCTTCAGCAGCACGGGCAGGCGGGAGCGGCCGGCGCGCTTCAGCAGCTCGAAGTTCTGCATGTTGCGCGCGCCGATCTGAATGCAGTCCGCGTACTCCTCCACCTTCTCGAGCGACTGCTCGTCCACCGCCTCGGTGACGATGGCCAGGCCGGTGCGCTCGCGCGCCTCGCGCAGCAGGGCGAGGCCGTCCTCGCCGAGTCCCTGGAAGCTGTAAGGCGAAGTGCGCGGCTTGTACGCGCCGCCGCGCAGCAGATGCGCTCCGGCGGCCCGCACTTTTTCGGCGGTCTCGATCAACTGCTCGCGCGTCTCCACCGCGCAGGGCCCGGCGATCATCACCAGCGAGCGGCCGCCCACCGGCACGCCGCCGACCATGACCACCGTGTCGTCTTCCTTCACGTCGCGGCTGACCAGCTTGTAGGGCTTGGACACGCGAATCGCTTCGGCGACGCCGGGCAGATCTTCGAACTCGCCGGCGTCAATCGCCGCGGGGTTGCCCGTAATGCCGATGGCCACCCGCTGCGCCCCGGGAATCTCGTGCGGGCGGAATCCCAGGAACCGCACGCGCTCACACACGGCGCGGACCTGCGCTTCGGTGGCATGGGCCTGCATTACGATGAGCATCGGGAAAAGTTTAACACGCCGCGCACAGCAGAAATGGCCGTGCCGCTTACTCGATAAACGAGTTGATGTTCCTGGAGGCGACTCATGTGTATATCCCGCACCGGATCGTCGTTCTTCGCTTTCGGCGCTTCCCCGGTTACATAGTTTGCTCGCCTCCCTCCGCGCACACCTTTTGGTCGTCCCAGAGACCTCGATTTTGACCTACGCGTAGAGAGGTACGCCGGTTCCATTCGAGGGGCGATTGCCCGGCCTATTCACCGGGGTCTGGCGAGCCCGTTTCCTCGTAAGTTATTTAGAATCAAGCCTTGGCCAGCGACATGCACTATCAGACACTGGAAGGCCGCCCTAACAAGGGAGCTGAAAAACCTGGCACGGGGCGAGACAGGGCCCATCCATTCCTCTGTGCGCGGGTTCCGAAGAAGCGACCGATGGTGTTGTCTTATGAAAAACCGCGCATTCCCCCATCTTTCTCTCTGTGCGACGTTCGCTCTTTGCCTGATGGCATCGAGCGTGGCAGCTCAAACGCCCGTACCTCTCGGAACGGCGTCGACTTTCGCGGTCCTGGCAGGCTCCGGGATCACCAATACCGGCACCACCACGATTACTGGCGATGTTGGGACGCACCCGACCCTCAGCATGACTGGATTCGCTTCTGTCACTCTAATCGGAACGAACCACGGGGGCAACGCGGTTACGCAGGCGGCCAAAACCGCCCTGGTGACCGCGTATAACGACGCCGCCGGCCGGACCCCTGTTGTCACCACGCTCACCGAACTCGGTGGGACAACCAGAGCCGCCGGCGTCTACGACTCGGCGTCGGGTACGTTTGGAATCACAGGGACTCTCACGCTCGACGGCCAGAACAATGCCGACGCTGTCTTTATCTTCAAGACTGCCACCACACTCATCACGGCGCCGGGGAGTATCGTGCGCCTCATTAACGGCGCCCAGGCTTGCAACGTGTTCTGGCAAGTCGGCAGCTCAGCGACGATTGATACCACCTCGACCTTCCGGGGAAACATCCTGGCGTTGACATCCATCACGGTGAACACCGGCGCAACGGTGGACGGCCGGCTGTTGGCGCGCAATGGCGCGGTTACATTAGACAGAAACACCATAGCGGCGCCGGCTTGCGTATCGGCGCCGATCCCGCCTGATCTGACCATCAGCAAAAACCACGTGGGGAGCTTCGAACAGGCAACCGGGGGCACCTTCACCCTCACGGCCAGAAACGTCGGGCCGGGCCCGACCACGGGCCTGGTGACGGTAAGCGACACGCTACCGGCGGGTTTGACGGCGACGGCCATCAACGGATTCGGGTGGACCTGCACTCTGATCCCGCTGATCTGCACGCGCAGCGATGCACTGGCGCCAGGCGCCAGCTATCCGCCCATCATGCTTACGGTGAGTGTTGCCGGCAATGCCGGCAGCAGCGTCACCAACACAGCGACGGTTTCGGGCGGCGGCGAGCTGAACACCGGCAACAACTCAGCCAGTGACACGGTAACAATCACCGAGCCGCCCAGCCCAACCCCGATGCCCGACCTGACGATCAGCAAGAGCCACGCGGGAAACTTTCGGCAGGGACAAATCGGGGCCACCTACGTGCTCACCGCGAGCAACGTCGGGGCGGGTCCGACGGCCGGCCCGGTGACGGTCAGCGACATACTGCCGGCAGGCTTGACTGCGACCGGCATCGGCGGGACGGGTTGGAGCTGCACTCTGATCCCGCTGAGCTGCACGCGCAGCACCGCTTTGGCGCCCGGCGCCAGCTATCCGCCCATCACCGTGACGGTCAGTGTTGCCGCCAATGCCGCGGCCGTCGTCACCAACACGGCCACGGTTTCGGGCGGCGGCCAGGTGAGCGGCCCGAACGATGTGGCCAACGACACAACCACAATCACTCCGGTGGCCGGCCCGGTGGCCGACCTGACCATCAGCAAGAGCCACGCGGGAAACTTCCAACAGGGACAGATCGGGCCATCAAAACCCTTACCCCCAATAACCTCCGGTAGGGTACCGAAGCCGG
>JBKKAI010000059.1:0-2509 GCA_046714815.1 Terriglobia bacterium
TGCTGGCCTTGTCCACGTCCACCCATTCGTCGAGCGAGTGCGCGCGGTCCCCCCGGCCCCCCGACCCGATGGTGATGGCCGGGATGCCGAGGCCGATCGGCACGTTCGAATCCGTGCTGCCGTAGCGGTACTCCGGCAGCTTGCCCAACGCGCGCGTCACTGCCGCGGCCGTCTCGACAATGGGGGATTCGAGCGGCGTCAGCCCGCCCTTGCGCTCGCCGACCAGCTTCGCTTCGGCCACGATGCGCCCGTGCGCCGTGTTCCGCACCCGGTTCTCCTCGAGGACGCCTTCGCGGACGGCGGCCAGGAACTGCTTTTCGAGTTTGGCCAGTTCGGCGGGAGATTCCGAGCGCAAATCAACCTCCATCCACACCGAAGCCGGAATGGAGTTCACCGACGTTCCCCCGCCATACATGCCGACGTTGTAGGTGGTTCGCGGCGCGCGCGGAACCTTGAAGCGGCTGAAACGGGCGACGGTGGCGGCCATCGCGTACGCCGGATTCACCACGCCGAACGCGCTGTAGCTGTGGCCGCCCGGGCCGCGGAACGTCACCCGGTGGCGCCGGCTGGCCACGCCGCCGTTAATGATGACGTTGTCGGCCAAACCGTCGAGCGAGATGAACATGTTGATGCGCCGGCGCAGCGGACTTTTCTCGAACAGGTATCGGATGCCGCGCAGGTTTCCCAGGCCCTCCTCGCCGACGTCGCCGACAAAAATGATGTCGCCGCGCGTTCGCACCCTGCCCGCGTCCAGCGCGCGGATCAGCGCCAGCATCACTGCCAGACCGTGCGTATCGTCGCCGACGCCCGGCGCCGACCACACTGTGCCCTTCTTCTTCACCCGCGTGTCGGTGCCCTCGGGAAAAACCGTATCGAGATGGGCGGCCAGCGCCAGCGTCGGCCCGCCGCCGGCGCCGGAACGCGTGCCCACGGCGTTGCCTTCCTCGTCAATGTGGACGTCTTTCAGACCCAGCTCGCGCAGCCGCTCGGCGAAATACTTCGCGCGGGCCTGCTCCTTGAACGATGGCGCCGGAATCTCCGTCAGCGTCTCCAGTTCCTGCACCATCTGCTCGTAGCGCTCGCTGAGGTCGTTCAACGCGGCCTTGACCGCGGGACGCTCCATCAGCGCCGCCACCTCAGCGGGCGTGCGCACCGCCGCCGGCCACAGGGACGCCGTGGCCGCCGCGATCAGGAAAAAGGCAAAAATGGCGCGCATCGGAAAAAGAGAATGTAGCACAGCCATTCCCCGTTGTGCGTGGTATCGTGGCCGGCGATGCGCGTGAAATTCGCGGTGACGCTGGCCGCGCTGCTGCCGGCCGCCTTTCCGGCGGCGGCGGCCCCCCCCCGGCGCGAACCCCCCGCGGGGCCGCGGGCCGGGCGGCGGCCGGCCGCCTTTCGGGCGGGGGGGGCCACCCGGCGCGAACGGCCCGGGGCGGCGCCGCAACTCGTCGAAGTCAGAAGAATCTGGGACCGGGCGCCACACAACGCCTTCACGGACCTGGCGCGGTTCCGCGGCAACTGGTACATCGCGTTCCGCGAGGGCCGGGGGCACTCGTCGCCCGACGGCGCGCTGCGTGTGATCGCTTCGCCCGACGGCGTCCGCTGGGATTCGGTGGCGCTGTTCTCGTCCGCCACCGGCGACCTGCGCGACGCGAAATTCTCGCTAACCTCCGATGGCCGGCTGATGCTGAACGGGGCCGCCGCGCTGCATCAGCCTGCCGCGGCGAAGCATCAGTCGTTGGCGTGGTTTTCCTCGGACGGAGCTGGCTGGAGCGGCGCGGCCGCCGTCGGCGAGCCCAACGTCTGGCTCTGGCGGGCCGTCTGGCACAAGGCCCGGGCCTACGGCCTCGGATACAGCACTGGTGAAACAAAGTTCGCGCGGTTATACGTCAGCCGCGACGGGCGCCGCTACGACGTTTGGGTGGAGAAGCTGTTCGAAGACGATTATCCGAACGAGGCGGCCATGCTGTTCCTGAAGGACGGCACGGCGCTGTGCCTTCTTCGCCGCGACGGCGGCGCCAAGGCGCCATTATCGGCGCCGCCGAAGGCGACGACGGCGCAGCTCGGCCGCGCCCGCCCACCGTATCGCGAATGGATCTGGACGGACCTGGGCGTGCGCATCGGAGGCCCGCAGATGCTGCGGCTGCCGGACGGCCGGATTGTCGCCGCCGTGCGCCTGTACGGCGAGAAGCCCATCGGCAACCCGCGCACCGCGCTGTGCTGGCTTGACCCCGCGGCCGGTACGCTCACCGAATTCCTGGCGCTGCCCTCGGGCGGCGACACCAGCTATGCCGGCCTCGTCTTTCACGCCGGCCATCTCTGGGTCAGCTACTATTCTTCGCACCAAGGCAAGGCCAGCATCTACCTCGCCCTCGTGAAGTTCCCGTGAAATCTGCTAACATGGAGAATCTCGCAGCGGCGTGCCGGCGGGCGCGCCCGCCCAGCCAGTTTCGGGGCGGGAGCTGACTTTGTAGAGCATAGGCCATTTAAAACCAGGGGCATGGGATCG